>CALDNF010000143.1 GCA_937917475.1 uncultured Faecalibacterium sp. | reverse complement strand
CGTAGATCTCATCAAACGACTTGTTCTGCATGATGGTCTTGCGGTAGATGCCGTAGATGCTCTTGACCCGGCGTTTGATGGTGGCCCCTTCGATGCCGCTTTCCACCAGACGGCGTTCGATGACACCGGACACTCCGGCCAGAAATTCCTCTCCGGCCCGCTCGCTGAGCATCTTGCTGATCTCCTCATAGCCCACCGGGTCAAGGTAATGAAGGCTGCGGTCTTCCAGTTCCTCTTTGACGTTCAGGATGCCCAGACGGTTGGCGATGGGAGCATAGACCTCCATGGTCTCCCGGGCTTTATCCCGGCGTTTCTGCTCCGGCCATGCGTCGCCGGTGCGCATATTGTGGAGCCGGTCACAGAGCTTGATGATCATGACCCGGACATCCCGGCTCATGGCCAGCAGCATCTTGCGCAGGTTTTCGGCCTGCAGCTCCTCAATGTTGGAAAACTGGATCTTGGTCAGCTTGGTCACACCGTCCACCAGCAGAGCCACTTCCTCGCCAAAGGCGGCGGTCAGATCTTCCAGCGTAGTGGGGGTATCCTCTACCACATCGTGCAACAGGGCGGCAGCGATGCTCTCCGAGTCCATGCCAAGGTCCAGCACCAGACGGGCCACCGCCAGCGGATGGCAGATATAGGGCTCGCCGCTGCGGCGGCAGACCCCCTTGTGCGCCTCGTTGGCCATGTTGTAGGCCTTGTCGATCATCTCCATATTGTACGACTTGCCGCTGGCCTTGATAGCCTCCACCAGCTTGTCGTAAGTCACGATCTCGGGCCGGACCTCCGAGGGCAATGCCCCCTCCGGTGCATCGGCAGGCTGTGCCGTGGCAGACACCGTGGCCGTCTCCCGCACCATCGGCTGATGCAGGTGGGTCTTTGCCGAGTAAGAATCTTCTTTTAACGCCGCCGTTGGAGCGGCCTTTTTTCCCTCAGGCATCTTACGATTCCTCCAAACATTTCAGAATGGGCGCATCGGCGAGGTTTTTCTTGCCTGCCGTGGGCACCAGTTCCCAGAACTTGGTGCCGCTGCGCTCTGTGGCAGCGATCAGTCCCACCTGTTCCAGTGCCGTGACCGCTACAAGGATCTTGCCGGCGTTTTCCTCCCCCAGCTTTGCAAAGAGGGGCTGCAGGTCTTCTGCCTGCCACCGCCGGGCCTGCAGTTCCCGGTAAACCGTGATGATATCACTGCGTGCCGGGTTAAGCTGCTGCTTCTGCTCGGCGGTCAGCGGGGTGCCCCGGCGCAGTGCCTGCACCAGTGCCGCCTGCTGCGCCACGGTATTTCCCTGTCCTGCCGGGTGAAGCTCCAGAATTCTTCCCGAGAGCTGCGCTCCCCGGGGCGCATCATAGACCGAAAGGTTCATGGCGGCATCCACCACATCGCCAGTGGCATAGGGCAGCTGTTCCGGCCGCATCCCGAACCAGACGGCATAGATGCTGGCGTTGCCCTGCCGCAGACGCAGGCGGCTGTGCTTGCCCTCCGACACCGGGTAAACGCCCTCCACCACGGCCTTTTCCAGCAGGAACACCGGGGTAGGGTTCTCGGCCCCATAGGGAGCCAGCCGTTCCAGACTGCGGACACTCTCCACGGTGACCCGGTCCAGATGGATGGACAGGTCGCAGGTCAGGGGCGGGGTATGGAGCACCGGACACTCCCGGGCCGCCCACTCATTGAGGCGGCGGCGGAGCTCCGGCAGGTTCTCTTCTTTGACCGACAGGCCCGCCGCCATGGCGTGCCCGCCAAATCGGATCAGCAGGTCAGCGCAGGCCCCGATGCAGGCGTGCAGGTTAAAGCCCTGCACACTGCGGCCGCTGCCCTTGCCCTCGCCGTGTTCATCCACCGACACCACAATGACAGGTCGGCCGGTCTTTTCCACCAGCCGGGACGCCACAATGCCGATGACGCCGGGATGCCAGTCCCGGCCCCAGAGCAGAATGACCCGGTCCTCGAGGATAGATGGTTCCCGGTCCAGCTGCTCCTGCGCCGCTTTGACGATCTCCATTTCGGTCTCCTGCCGGGCAACGTTGATCTCGTTCAGCTTATGAGCCAGCTCGGCAGCACGATTCTCGTCCTCACAGAGCACCAGCTGCAATGCCGTCACGGCACTATCCATCCGGCCCGCCGCATTGATGCGGGGAGCAATGGCATAGCTGACATTTTCGGCGGTGATGGGCTTACCGGTCAGCCCCACCTCGTCCAGCAGGGCCCCCAGGCCGGGCCGGTCGGTCTGGCTCAGCTGGTGCAGACCCGCCTTGACCAGCGTCCGGTTTTCTCCGGTCAGGGGCATCACGTCGGCCACAGTACCCACCGCGGCCAGATCCCCACAGTATTCCAGCATCTCCTCCGGCGGGCAGCCGTCCAGCGCAGAGCAGAGCTTGAACGCCACTCCTGCACCGCACAGTCCCTTGAAGGGGCTGTGGTCGTCCTCCCGGCGGGGGTCCACCACGGCCACAGCCTGCGGCAGGGTCTCCGGCGGAAGATGGTGGTCGGTGATGACCAGATCCACCCCCAGCGAAGCCGCAAAGGCAGCTTCCTCCACGGCGGAAATGCCGTTGTCCACCGTGACGATGAGCTTGCAGCCCTTGTCGTGGATGGACTGGATGGCATTTTTTGACAGGCCGTAGCCGTCGCCTTCCCGGCTGGGCAGCATACACTTGACACTGGCTCCCATCCCTTTGAGGTGCTGATAGAGCAGAGCCGTAGCCGTCACGCCGTCCACGTCGTAATCGCCGTAGACCACGATGGTCTCTTCGTTGTCGATGGCCTGCAAAATGCGGGCGCAGGCCTTGTCCATATCGGTGAGGAGCATCGGGTCGCTGAGTTCCTCTTCCCCGGCCAGCAGAGTCAGAGCGTCCGTGGGATCGGTGATGCCCCGGGCGGCAAGGATACCGGCCAGCAGACCATTTTCCTTCTGCTGTGCCGCCAGTACCGAGCGGTACTGTTCCTCGCTCCATGGCTCCCCCATGTTCTCGTATTCCAGTTCTTCGGTCCGCTGCTCCGCAATGGCCCGGGTCAGTTCCCGCACTGCACTGCGGTCCAGCGGCTTTACTTCCCATGCCCGGCAGGTCATTGCAATCCCTCCCCGGTCAGGCCGTCGTTGGCCATCATCCCCTGCAGTGCGGCGATCTCGCTGGACACATCCAGTGCAACATCCGACAGCAGGTTGTCGTAGAGGTTATCATACGCCTGATTGAGGGTATGCAGGATACCCGCAATATCCCGGCGGATGTTCTCGGCGTTTTCGCCCTGCTGGCCCTGCACATCGTTGTAGGTGTGGAGCAGCTTCAGGGTGGTGGGAATATAGTATTCCGCAAAACGGCGCAGTTTGGGCAGGCTTTCAGGGTGTGTTGCCAGCCAGTCGCAGATGGTCTGGGTGGTTTTCTGCATATGGTCCAGTTCTTCCACCGCCCGCTCGTCCTTCATCAGGGCCTTTTCCTGCCCCAGCACCCGGACAAAGCTCTTTGCGATCTCAAGGTTTCTGGGCACATCCGGGCTTTCCGGTTCTTTCTTTTCTGCCGATGCCTGTGCTGCACGCACCTCGGCCTTTTGGGCATTTTCCTGTGCTTTTTCCTGTGCTGCACGGTAGTCTTCTACGGTCAGGTAAAGGCGGTCTGTCTTTTCATCCAGCCAGCCCTTGAGCCAGCCCCGGCGGATAAAATCCCGCAGACGCTTCTCGGCTTTTTTGGGTTTCTGGTGGGTCAGCTCTGCCAGCAGACTCAGGGGGATGCCCTCTTTATAATCAAAGCTCTCAGCGGCATCGGCGTATTGTTCCAGCAGCTTTGCAGCCTTCATCCGCTGGGCTCCCACATAGGTCATCCAGCCGAATCCTGCCGCCACGAGGGCCAGCAGACCACTGACCACGCCCACGGCATTGTAGAGCCATGTGCCCCAGAACAGGCTCAGCCCGATGGCACTGCCCACAGCTCCCAGACCAAAGATCACCAGAAAGGTGATGCCCACAGCCAGAAAGACACAGCCTGCCTCATACCGTTTTTTTGCACTGGCCCGGATTTCGCCGATGGGGGTGGTATCCTCCTTGAGCCCAAAAATCTTTTTTGCATTGCGGATGCCGTAATTGGCAGCATGGGCGGCGGCTTTTCCAATGCCCCAGGCACGGTCACCGATTTCTTCGCCCCGGCCCTCGAAGCCGGTGCGGAAGGCATCGCTCATGGTGTCGCCAAAGGCACGGAGCTGCCGTTCCAGTTCATCCTGCACCTGCCGCCCTTCCGAGCGGTTCGTTTCCTCTTCCGTATAGTGGTTTTCGTTCATTCCGTTCCTCATCCCTCTGCCGGACTGTACCGGCTGACGATGGCCCGGGCCACCCGGAGGCCATCCACGGCGGCACTCATGATGCCGCCTGCATATCCTGCACCCTCGCCGCAGGGGTAAAGCCCTGCCAGCTGGGAACACTCAAAATTTTCTTCCCGCTGCAGCCGCACCGGGCTGCTGGTCCGGGTCTCAAGACCGGTCAAAATTGCCTCCGGTGCGGTATACCCGGCGATCTTCCGCTCATAGGCCCGCAGCCCGGCCCGGAGGGTGCCGGCCAGTTCTTCCGGCAGCAATGCGCCAAGGTCCGCCGCCGTCACTCCACGGTCATAGGTAGGCTCCACCCGGGTGATGTCCAGCCGGCCCTTTCCTTCCAGAAAGCTTTGGATGTTCTCCGCCGGAGCAGCGTACTCCCCGCCGGGGCGTCCGGCCGCATAGGCCCGGGCTTCCAGCTCCCGCTGGAACGCAATGGCCTTGCGGGGGTCGTTATCAAAATCCTCGCCGCCCACGCTGACCACCACCGCTGCATTGGCATTTTTGCCATTGCGGGCGTGGTAGCTCATGCCGTTGGTCACCACACGGCCTTTTTCGCTGGCCGAAGCCACCACCTGTCCGCCGGGGCACATACAAAACGTATAAACGCAGCGTTTGTCAACGTGCTGTGAAAGCTGATACTCGCCATGGGGCAGGGCCGGATGACCTGCGGCCTCATGGTACAGGCTCTTCTCGATTTCAGTCTGAAGATGTTCCGCCCGGAAGCCCACACTGAAGGGCTTACATTCCAGCACAAGGCCGCTGTCCATCAACATTCCGAAGGTATCCCGGGCCGAGTGGCCCACGGCAAAGACCAGAGCCTCGCAGGGCAGAGTCCCATTTGTGGTAAAGATACCGGTGAGGCGTCCGTTTTTCTGCTCGAAACCGGTAAGGGCGGTGTTGAACCGCACCTCACCGCCCAGCTGCTCGATCTCCTTCCGGATGGAGGTGATAACGCCCCGGAGCAGGTCGGTGCCCACATGGGGTTTCTGCTGCCAGGCGATCTCCCGGGGAGCTCCATGTTCCAGAAAAACGTCCGTCACAAACCCGCAGAGCTCATCTCCGATGCGGGTAGTCAGCTTGCCGTCCGAAAACGTGCCTGCACCGCCCTCGCCAAACTGGATATTGGCATTTTCATCCAGCTCACCGGTGGCGGAAAAATGTTCCACCGCCTTGACCCGGTCATCCAAAGCCGGGCCCCGTTCCAACACGATGGGGCGGTAGCCCTGCCGTGCCAGCAGAAGGGCGGCAAACAGGCCCGCAGGCCCCAGCCCGCAGACCACCGGACGGCTGACCAGCGGCTGTGTGCCCTTGGTGACGGAAAAATCCGCCTTTTCCCGCAGAGAAACACCGGGGGCAGCGGCATAAGCCGCTTCCTGTCCCGGGTCTTTGAGGGTCACTGCAACGGTGTACACCAGTTTGGGCTGGCCGTGACGGGCGTCCACCGACAACTTTGCCACACCCAAATGTTCCACCTTTGCCTGCGGGATGCGTGCCAGACGCAGTGCCCGCTCATATGCCTGCGGCTCTCCGGCAGAGAGAGGCAGGCGGATATCCCGAACCAAAATCATCTTACGTTTATTCCAATCTGTTTTAATTGCTTTCGATCTTGCACTGCATCACATAACTGCCCAGCGCAAAAACTTTATCGTTGGCAGGTACATACAGGCGGCAGGCAATGTTCTGCTGCCCGATGGCGATGGAAAAATCATCGGCATCGATCTCAATGACCACCTGTTCCGGGGTCAGCGTTCCCAGCGAGCCTGCCGGGCCGCAGAGGGTCACATTCATCAGCCGCTCGGT
>CALDNF010000142.1 GCA_937917475.1 uncultured Faecalibacterium sp. | reverse complement strand
GGTTGTGGCAACGCCAGCAGTGGGGATACTGGTGCTTGATGTGCACCTGACCCATAATCGCACCGGAAGCGGTCAGGTCCGCCAGAATGGTCTTGTTTGCAGCCCAGACACGCTGGCCTGCGTACTTGCCTGCTTCCTCGGTCAGATAGCCACCATCATCCACAGGAACGGTAATGGGCACCTGAGGATACTTCTGGCAGACATTGAAGTCGTCCACACCGTGACCGCCTGCGGTATGAACGCAGCCGGAACCGCTTTCCAGGGTGACATGATCGCCCAGAATGACGGTACCCTCCTTGGGCAGGTAGACGTGGTTATAACGCATCAGCTCGAACTCAGTGCCGGGCACAGGCTCGCCCACGATCTCATAATTCTCGATGTGGCAGGCATCCATGACGCTCTTGACCAGCTCAGTGGCCATGATATGGTACTCCTCGCCGATCTTGACGAAGGAATACTCAAACTGGCCGTTCAGGCAGATGGCCTCGTTGGCGGGCAGAGTCCAGGTGGTGGTGGTCCAGATCACGAAGTAGGTCTTATCCATGGGGATGCCATGCTTTGCCAGCACACCGTTGGGGTCCTGGCTGACATGGAAACGGACGAAGATAGAATCACAATCGTCCTCACCGTACTCGATCTCAGCCTCTGCCAGAGCAGTGCGGCAGTCGGGGCACCAGTAGACCGGTTTCAGGCCCTTGTAGATGTAGCCCTTCTTTGCCATCTCGCCAAAAATCTCGATCTGGCGTGCCTCAAACTCAGGCTTGAGGGTCAGATAAGGATGCTCAAAATCACCGATGACGCCCAGACGCTTGAACTGGTCGCTCATGATGCCGATGTGCTCGGTGGCAAACTTTTCGCAGATCTGGCGCAGCTCCAGCTTGGAGATATCCTTCTTCTTATCACCAACGGAGGACAGAGCCTTCAGCTCAATGGGCAGGCCATGGGTGTCAAAGCCGGGCACATAGGGAGCCTGAAAGCCCTCCATGTTCTTCTCACGGATGATGATATCCTTGATGATCTTGTTCAGGGCAGTACCCATGTGGATATTGCCGTTTGCATACGGAGGGCCGTCGTGCAGAATAAACTGCGGCTTGCCCTCGTTGTGCTTCATGAGGTTATTGTACAGGTCGTTGTCGTCCCAATCCTTCAGCATCACAGGTTCCTTTTTGGGCAGGCCTGCACGCATTTCAAACAGGGTCTTGGGCAGATTCAACGTACTGTCGTACTGAGACTTGTTCTTAGCCAATGGTTACACACTCCTCTAATTTTGCTTGAGTAATCGCTGTTTTTATGTTCACTCGCTGAACTTCACGCCTTGAAAAGCGGCGTAGTCCGGCGTGGTGGATGCATCAGGTGCGGGCGGGTCGATCTTGAGCTGGCTCTCGTCTTTTGCCCAGAAATCCTCGCTCTTTTCGTTGGCATCGCTGGCAGTATCTGCAGCTGCATCTTCCTCCGAAGCGGTATCCGCTGCGGGCTCTGCATCGTTGATCTCCTCCGTCAGCTCAGCAGCAGTCTGCTGCTCATCTGCTTCGGCCTCAGCCGCCTCCGGGATCTCCTGCTGGGCGGTTTCTTCCGGGTGGTATTCCGGCAGATGGCTCAGAGATTCCACATGGTTGCGGTAAATATTGAGCACATCGGACTTGAAGCGGGTCACTTCCAGACGGACACGCTCATACTCCCGCTCCTCGGCCATCTTTTTCTCGTTGGCCTCGTTGATGATCTCCTCGGCACGGTCATTGGCACGCTGCAAAAGCTCATTTGCGTCCCGGATGATGTCATCACCCCGAAGGTTGGCACGATGAAGAATGTCATCCGCCTTCTGGTTTGCTTCACGGATCACGTTCTCGCCCATCCGCTGTGCATTGATCAATGCACTCTTGAGCATATCACCGTCAGCCTCATAGTTCTCCATTTCTTTGTGGAGACGCTGGTTTTCAGCAGTCAGGTCGGCGATCTGCTTGCGCAGAGCTTCTGCCTGTGCCTCATCCTGATTCAGCTGTTCTTCTACCTTATCCAGAAAACGATCCACGTCCTCGGTACGGTAGCCGCGGAGGTTCTTTTCAAATTGTGCGCTGCGCACATCCTGCGGAGTCAGCATAGTTATTTCCTCCATTTTATTCAGATTCAATACTGGAAAAACTCAATGATCGAGCGGTCCTTCTTGCTTTTCCCGGGCAATGCGGTCAGCCCAAACCGGCCCTTGCCCCGCACCGTGAAAACATCGCCCTCATAGACCGGGGCGTGAACGTTTTCCACCGGGAGATGATTGATCTCGACCCGGCCCGCACCGATCAGGTCTGCGGCCATTCCCCGGCTGCACCGCAGCATGGCCGCAAGCACAGCATCCAGCCGAAGCGAAGAGACCGTGGCGGTGCGCATTTCCCGCTCCGCCTGTGGAAACTCCGGCAGCTCCTCCAGCGGCTGCATCGCCGCTGTCAGATCGGTGTGTCCTGCCTGCCGCAGCTCCCGGCAGATCAGCTCCGCCGCCGGTTCCAGAGCAAAGACATAGGCTATGCCGGGCTGGTCAGCGGGTAGAACGATGTCACCCAACGCTTCCCGGCGCAGTTCCAGCCCCATCAGACTGCCCAGATAATCCTTGTGTGCCGGAAGCTCTGCTCCGGGCAAAGCCCGGCAGGTAAGCCGTACACAGGCAAGTGGGCTTGCGGGATAACAGTCCTCCGGCTCCAAGCAGAGCAGCTTGCGCTCTGCCCCGGGCCAGCCGCCGTCAAAGCGGTAGTCCATCGCTCCGGCACGGTTGAGGGCTGCTTTGGCAAGATCCTGCTCCCGGTCGCTCAAAAAAGACGAATACCGTGCAATCCCCCGGGAAGCCGAAGTGCGCACAAGGTCTTCGATGTGACGCATGAGAAACCGCTCTTCATCGGTGCGGGCAGGCACAAAGCCCCGCACTGCATGGGGTGCAGGATCAATAGAATGCGCCATTGTTCTCCAGCTCGTCCAGCAGATCGCCCATAATGTCTACATTGTAAGGCGTAATGATGAAGGTGCTGTTGGCAACACGCTTGATCTGGCCATTGTTGGCATAAGCTACGCCGGAAAGAAAATCGACCAGACGGCGGGAGACTTCCTTATTGGTGGACTCAAGGTTCAGCACCACCGTCCGCTTGTTGTTCAGGTGATCGGCAATGGTGCTGGCATCCTCAAACCGCTCAGGCTTGACCAGAACCACCTTGAGCTGGGTGGTTGCGTGGATGTTGACCACCTTGTTCTTCTTCTGGGCACTCTCGGGGTCCTCGTCCTCATCGTCCATTCCGATGCCGATGCCGTTGTTATTGTTTACCATCTGAGGGCCGTCGTCAATGTACTGATCGTCGTACTCGTCCTCACTGCCAAACAGGCCCTTCTTCAGGTTATCCATCAAAGACATAGAATCTGCTCCTTTCATCTGGGCAGCAGCTGCTGCCTGTGCAGCTCTTTTCAAAAAGAGTTGCAATAGCTTTATCTATTATCGGATTTTTTGCATCAGATGTCAATAACTACAAAAGCTTTCCATCATACAAATTTTGTCCGGAGACAATAATCTCGTCATAAAGCCGGACCTGACTGACCGAATTTGCCGTCCCGCTGGGCAGAACAAGGACATAATCGTCCTGCGTGATGAGAGGGTGATCCTCATCCACCGGGTCGATCTTGCAGAACCGTGCCAGATTGCCGTACTTGATGTAAACACCGGGGATGTAGTTTTCACCCTGCGTCTCAGCCTCGGTGCCGTCCTCCTTGAGGTAGTGGATGGCTGCGGCAGGCACCAGCAGGCCGGTGCTCTCCCCCACGATGATCTGCGCATCCGCCCGGTTCAGCCGGAGCACATCGCCATTGATGACTTCACAGGAAAGAACGAAGCGGGCAATGTCATTTGCTTCATCAAAAACCACATCGGTCACTTTTGCCTTGAGAGCCGTTTCCACCTGCCCCGGGAAGCGGATCTGAACCGATCCCTTTATGGGCTTGCCGTCCTGCCCCAGCAGCTTTTCGCCCTGTTTTGCGGAGCAGACCCCTGCATAGTACCAGGTAAAGCCCGAGACGATCTTTCCCGCACAGCCGTCCAGTGCGATCTGCGGGTCTGACTCCACATAGGCTTTCAGTCCCGAAGGGCTCAGGGCCAGAATGTCGTCCATTCCTGCGTTCAGCCGTCCGGAACTGGTGCTCCGGATAAAGTAGCCAGTCTGGGGTGCCGTGATCTGCGTCGGGGTGCCCAGCCGGGCCTGCACATCAGAAGACTGCTGGACCAGTGCAGCGATCTGATCCGAAAAGCTGCTGACTTCTCCGGTAATGACCCAGAGCTTGTTCTGCGCCAGCAGGTAATTTTCCCGGCCTGAATCCGTTTCATCGTATTCGCCCTGATCCAGCGCATCCATCAGATCATAAAGTGCAGAGGAACGCTCTTTGCGCAGCGAATCCAGCTGGGTAGCTGAAGTGTTCTGGGATTTTTGCAGCAGATCGATCTGATCGTTGATCTGAGTCAGCTGCTGGCGGAGCGTTGCCTGCGAAGCATCGGTGTATACCTCTGCCACCGCAGTGCCCATCGAGACACGCTCGCCGTCCGCTGCAAGATATCCCAGCGTGCCGCTGCCCGAAACATAGGTTTCGTTGAACAAAAGCACACCTTCGGCATCTACAGTATCCGCAACCGTGGAAAGCAGGGCCGTCTCATAGGTATTGGGCGGAAACAGAACCTGCCAGCTCTGGTACACGACATAGACCGCTGCCAGCAGCAGGAACCCAATAATGATCCCTGCTGCTACCGTCAGCGGACGGAGACCGCTGCGTTCATTCTGATTTGAATCTCTCATGGGAGCTTCACCCCTTCGCTAAAAATTCCGAAGTCAGGGCCTTTGCCCGGTCTGCCACATCCGGCGCAGATGCATCCAGCCAGACTACGCCCTCCATATGACGGAACCAGGTCAGCTGCCGTTTGGCGTAGTTGCGGGATGCCTGTTTGAGCTTCTCTGTGCAGGCATCCAGCCCGGCTTCCCCGTTGAAATAGGGAAAGAATTCTTTATATCCGATGGCCTGTGCTGCCGTTTTGAACTGTTCCCGGTTCTTCCAGACGTATTCTGCCTCGTTCAGCAAACCGGCTTCCATCATTTTATCCACCCGGAGGTCGATGCGGCGGTAAAGCACCGAACGCTCCGGAAAATCCAGACCCAAAATCAGGGAACGATAGGGTTTTTCCGGCGGAAGAGAAGCCGCTTTCTGCTCACTGAGCTTCTGCCCGGTCGCCCGGAAATGCTCCAATGCCCGGAGGACCCGAACATGGTTATTGGGATGGATGGCCGCAGCGGCTTCCGGGTCATCCCGCTGCAGTTCTGCATAAAGAGCAGCCGAACCTTTTTCTTTCAGCTCTGCCGCAAGCTGCTCCCGCAGGCCCGCAGGCGTTTTTTCTTCTGAAAATTTAACGCCGTACAAAAAACTTTGGACATAGAGCCCCGTCCCGCCCACCAGCATAGGCAGATGGTCCCGGGCTGTGATCTCTCCTTCCAGTTTTTGCGCCAGCGCAACAAAATCTGCCACGCTGAACACCCGGTCCGGCGTAAACAGGTCGATGCCATAATGCGGGATGCCATGGGTCTCTTCCGGCATTACTTTCGCCGTACCTACGTCGAGTCCCTCGTAGATCTGCATGGAATCCGCACTGATGATTTCCCCTGCAAACTGCTCTGCCAGTGCAACGCCGAGCGCAGTTTTTCCGGTAGCAGTCGGGCCCACCACGGCTACGACCGGGTGTTTTTTTCCATTTGTATCAAACGATCCGTCCAAACTGCTTTTCCAACTCCTTTCGGGTCAATTTAAGGACGCAGGGGCGGCCATGCGGGCAGAAAGGCGGCACTTCGCCCGAGAGAATTTTTTCAGCCAGTGCCATCAGTTCCTGCGGCGAAGAACGATCACCTGCCTTGATGGCGGCACGGCAGGAAATGGAGTGAAGGACCCATTCCGTCTTTTCGCTCAGCGCATCCCGACTGCCCCGGGCAAGTTTGCTGGCAAGTTCCGTCAGCAGATCCTCGGCGTTGCCCTGCTCCACGTCAGCCGGAATCGACCGCAGGAACACCGTGTTCCCGCCAAAGTCATCGATTTCAATTCCTGCATTTTCCAGCAGAGGCACATTATCCAGAAGTGCCTGCTTCTCCTCAGCAGAAAGGTCTACTGCCAGCGGTTCCAGCAACAGCTGGCTGGGCACATTCCCATAACTGGCCGCAAGCTTTTCAAACAGCTGCCGCTCATGGGCAGCATGTTTATCAATCAGGCAAAGCTCATCTCCCCGCTCTGCAAGGATATAAGTTTTGAAAATTTCGCCCACATACCGCAGCGGTTCCGGACCATCCGGCACAAAACTTTGCTGCTCCGGCACCCCGGTAAATCCGTCCTGCTGTTTTTCTGTGCCAGTCGGCACAGCAGACTCCGGTGCCCACGCTGCCATGTGATCCTGCGGCAGTTCAGATGGTTCTGCGTCCGGTTCCACATCCAATGCCGCCTCGCTTGCAGCAGGACGGAACGGTGCCGGCAGCCCCGTTGTATCCGTCACATTTGTCTCATCCAAGCTTTTCTTCTCGTCATCCGGATGAAGGAAAATATCCTCAGCTTCCAAAGCCGCATCGGTTTGCCCCGATGGAGCTGCAGGAACTGCAGCCTCCGATTTTTCCGGGCTGTGAAGGGTCACGTCCGAATCCAGTGGCGCACTGGATGCAACCGTTGTCCATGAGTGTTCCGTCTCCACTCGAGGAGCCGGGGCAGCATGAACCGCCTGCGGCTGCAATGCCGGTTTGGGACAGTTTTCGAGCGTTCCCGGTTCTGCCTGTCCGGAAATGATGGCAGAAAGCCCTGTAAAGTTATTGTCCTTTACAGAATTTTTCGTCGAATTTTCATTTTGTTTTAAATCGTTGGATTTTTTATCTTCTTCCGGCTCATCGAAGGTGAACCGCCGCTCTCCCGTGCCGGGTTGGGCCAATGCAAGCTTGACCGCATGATACACGAGGTCAAAAATATCATTTTCATGAGCGAATCGTACTTCTGTCTTAGCCGGATGAACATTGACATCTACAAGGTCTGCAGGCATTTCCAGCAGCAGAACGCCTCCCGGGAATTTACCCTGCATGGTGGTTCCCTTAAACGCCATTTCCATACCGGCCATCATCGTCCGGTTGCGGACATAACGGCCATTGATGTAGAAATATTGCATACTTCGGCTGGCCCGGCAGCTCTTGGGCGGCGTGATCAGACCATGGACCCGATAGGCACGCTCGGTATTGTCCACCTCAATGAGGTCCCGGGCAAATTCCCGGCCCAACACCGCATAAACGGTTCCCCGCAGAGTACCATCGCCGGGGGTAACATACTGCATTTTGCCCTCCCGGACAAATTTAAAGCTGATCTCAGGGTGGCTGACCGCAACATGGCCTACGATATCTGCCACAAAGGTGCCTTCGCTGGAATCTTTTTTCAAAAACTTCATCCGGGCCGGCGTATTATAGAAGAGGTCCTGCACCCGGATGGTCGTGCCGACGCCCCGGGCCCCGGGTTCAATGCCCAGCTCTTCCCCGCCCTCGATCCGGTAGACCGATGCACAGTCGTCTGCCTCCGTGCGGGTCAGAACTTCTACCCGGGCCACGCTGGCAATGGACGCCAGTGCTTCGCCCCGGAAACCGAGAGTGTGGATATGGTTCAGGTCGTCCTGCGTCTGAATTTTGCTGGTGGCATGACGGATAAATGCCGTGGAAATGTACTGCCGCTCGATGCCGGAACCGTTGTCGCTGACCTCGATCAGCCGCACACCACCCGACTCAATGGTTACGGTGATCTGCGTTGCACCTGCGTCGATTGCATTTTCCAAAAGTTCCTTGACCACCGATGCAGGCCGTTCCACGACCTCACCGGCGGCAATCAGCTCCGCAGTATGCTTGTCCAGAACCCGGATCACTGCCATATCGTTTCCTCCTCTTTGTTGATTCAGCCGTTCAGGCTGCCTTTCAGGGTCTTTTTCAGCTCATAAAGGAAGTTCAGTGCCTCAATGGGCGTCAGAGTCTCCACATCCACAGCTTCCAGCTTTTCCATCATCTCACTGGGCACAGCCGGAGACTGATAGGACGCCAATGCGTCAAAGTCGATCTGTTCCACCTTGTTCTTGGGTGCACTGGCCTCCAAGGCACGCAGCACCTCGTGGGCACGGCGGGTCACGCTGCCGGGCAGGCCCGCCAGCTTTGCCACTTCGATGCCATAGCTGTCATCCGCAGGGCCTCGGACGATCCGGCGGAGGAAGGTGATATCCTCTCCCCGCTTTTTGACCGCAATGTTGTAATTTTTTACGCCGGCAATGGCACCTTCCAGATCCGTAAGCTCGTGGTAATGGGTAGCAAACAGGGTCTTACAGCCCAGACCCTTGGCCGGGTCGGTAATGTGCTCCACCACGGCCCGGGCGATACTCATGCCGTCAAATGTCGAGGTTCCCCGGCCGATCTCGTCCAGCACGACCAGACTTTTTGCCGTAGCGTGCTTCAGGATCTCCGCCACCTCGGTCATTTCCACCATGAAAGTAGACTGACCCGCCGACAGGTCATCCGATGCGCCGATTCGGGTAAAGATGGCATCCACAACACCCACATGGCACTCTTTTGCAGGGACAAAAGAACCGATCTGCGCCATCAGAGCGATCAATGCGTTCTGACGCATATAAGTCGATTTTCCCGCCATGTTGGGTCCGGTGATGATCAGGCAGCGGTCGTCACCGCAATTCAGTGTGGTATCATTGGGAACAAACAGACTGCCCTTGAGCATCTGCTCCACAACCGGGTGCCGCCCTTCCACGATCTTGAGTTCGTCGCTGTCGTCCACCACAGGGCGGCAGTAGTTGTTTTCTGCCGCCACCTGTGCCAGAGCCGTCAGTACATCCAGCTCCGCCACAGCATTGGCAGTTCGCTGAATTCGATCCAGCTGGCTGCCAATGTTGGAAAGAAGCTCTGCAAAAAGTCGATGCTCCAGCGTGATAAGCCGCTCGTGGGCACCCAGAATTTTGTTTTCCAGCTCTTTGAGCTCCTGCGTGATGTATCGCTCACCCGTAGTCAGGGTCTGCTTGCGGATGTAGGTTTCCGGCACCATGTTTTTATAGGAGTTGCTGACTTCGATGAAGTAGCCAAACACATGGTTGTAGCCAATTTTCAGTTTGGGGATGCCGGTCTCCTGCCGCAGGCGGGTCTCAAGCTGGGCAAGGATGCCTTTGGTATTGTCCCGGATGGAGCGCAGCTCGTCCACCTCTGCGTGATAACCCGAGGCGATCACACCGCCATCCTTCAGAGTAGAAGGGGCATCCGGGTCGATGGCAGAAAAGATCTTCGTCTTAATGTCGTCCAGCGGATCGATCCGGGCTGCAAGTTCTGAAAGTTCCGTGCAGCCGCAGCTTTCTGCCAGCTGTTTCAGGGTAGGAAGCCGGTCGCAGGTCTGAGCCATGGTGTAGATTTCCTTGGGTGTGGCCGAGCCATAGACCGTGCGGGTCATCAATCGTTCCAGATCTGCGATATACCGCAGTTCTTCCGTCAGATCGCCCCGCTGCATGGTCTGGCGCACCAGACTCTCCACAGCGTTCAGCCGGTGTTCAATGGCCTGACTGTTCACCAGCGGCTGCTCGATCCAGTTCCGGAGCATCCGCTTGCCCATGGCCGTGTCGGTCTTATCCAGCACCCAGAGCAGCGTGCCCCGCTTTTCCCGGCCCCGCAGAGTCTCGGTAAGTTCCAGATTTGCCCGGGTGACCGGCGACAGCTGCATGAACTGTGCCTCGTTATAGCTGATGACCGTTTTGAGACGCTCCACGCCCTTGATCTGGGTCTCATGCAGATAGTCCAGCAATGCAGCCATGGCAAACTGTACCAGACCCTTCGGTGCAATGCCGGTTTTTTCGGCCCAATCCCGGCCAAACTGATTTTCCAGCGCAATGGCCACAAGTCCCGGTGCATAGCGTTCTTCTTCCACCATCTCCACCGAACAGGCCATGTTCTTTTTAATGTAAGATGTGATCTCACGGCAGTCCAGCAGGCCGGGGTTCATCAAAACTTCGCTGGGGCGGTAACGGCAGAGCTCTGCGATGACCACCGGAGCGATCTTTCCGTTGGCGTTCGGTTTAAGCTCAGTGATGTGTGCCGTACCGGTGGAGATATCGGCAAAGCAGATGCCTGCCGCGCCATCTTTCAGATAGATGCTGGCAATGTAATTATTTTTGTCATCCTGAAGCATACTGCTCTCAATGACCGTGCCCGGCGTGATCACACGGATGATATCACGCTTTACAAGGCCCTTGGCCTTGGCCGGGTCCTCCATCTGCTCGCAGATCGCAACCTTGTACCCTTTGGCGATCAGCCTTGCCGCATAGTTCTCATAGCTGTGGAACGGCACACCACACATGGGGGCCCGCTCTTCCAGCCCGCACTGCTTTCCGGTCAGAGTCAGATCCAGCTCCCGGGACACCGTTTTGGCATCATCAAAGAACATCTCATAAAAATCGCCAATTCGATAGAATAGGATCTCATCTTTATGCTGTTTTTTGATTTCGATATACTGCTGCATCATAGGCGACAACTCTGCCATGACGTTTCACCTTCCTCCCTCGTATTATCTTGCCCGGTTTGTGGGCAAAAACTGCCTTTTGCAAGGAAAACGCAGCCTGCATAGCATGGCTGCGTTTTTGGTTTTCGCTCTTTTCGAGGGGGGCTCAGTGGCAGCCGCCGCAGGTAGAGCAGCTGCCGGTGCAGGATGCGCTGGGCTCCTGCACAGTCATCGGGTCGCCGCCGTTCATGGCAGTGTTGATGATGGCATCAATATAGTTCACAAGGTTTTCGCAGTCCCGCTTGGCCTCGTTGTACGCCACCATGCCCTCATCGGCCATGATCTTGCTGTAGAGATCGTTCACCTTCTCATTCAGCTCGGTGATCCGCTGATCGTTCCGCTCGCTCTTACCGATCTCGTTGTTCAGATCCATGCGGGCCAGATTGAATTCGCCGATCATGTTCTGCAGCTCTTCATCTGCATCATTTGCCTTGCGGGCCTGATCCAGAACAAGGTAGCGGGAGTCCGTCTGAAGTGCCATTGCAGCACGCTTGAAAAGATCAATGCAATCCATGGGTAATATCTCCTTTGTATCAATCAATAAAAATTATAACGCATTTTGGTTTGTTTTATTCTGCCAGCTCTCCCAGCAGAACGGTAGCCCGTGCTCCGGTAAGCTTGACCTGAGCATAGCTGCCCATCCGGCTGTCATCCGCCTTGAACTCTACGGTCAGGTTGTTATCCAGCCGCCCCGAGAGGGTGCCTTCATTGCGGCCATAACCCTCTACGAGAACCTTGACCGTCTGCCCCACCTGTGCCTTGACCAGACTCATGGCGATCTCATCCTGAATTTTCAGCAAACGAGCCATCCGGTCGGTCTTTTCCTTGCGGGGAGTGGGGTCGGGCATTTCTGCTGCCTTGGTTCCGGTCCGCTTGGAGTAGATAAAGGTGAACAGCTGCATATAGCCGACTTTCTGGATCAGTTCCAAGGTCTGCTGGAAATCTTCTTCCGTCTCACCGGGGAATCCCACGATGATATCGCTGGAGAACGTGATTCCCGGCACCTTTTTGCGGGCATATTCGATCAGCTCCATGTAGTGCTCAACGGTATAATGGCGGTTCATCTGAACCAGCAGCCGGTCCGAACCGCACTGCACCGGCAGATGCAGGTGCTTGCAGATCTTGGGCTGGGCTGCAATGGTGTCAATGAGCTTATGGCTGGCATCCTTCGGGTGGCTGGTCATGAAGCGGATGTGGTAATCTCCCGGCACCGTGCAGAGAAGGTTGAGCAGGTCGGAGAAATCCACTTTTTCCTCAAGGCCCTTGCCGTAACTGTTGACATTCTGGCCCAGCAGGGTGATCTCCTTATAACCCGCTTCCACAAGGCCGCGGAACTCGGCAAGGATATCGCCGGGCTTCCGGCTCTTTTCCCGGCCCCGGACATAGGGCACGATGCAGTAGGTGCAGAAGTTATCGCAGCCGTACATAATGGGCAGCCAGGCCCGGAACTCACTTTCCCGGCGGATGGGGATGTTCTCCACAATGACCGGACGCTGCGCCGGTTCCAGCAGCACCCGCTTGTGCTTCATCAGTTTCTGAGCAATGAGCTGAGGCAGGGTGTCAATGCCGTCCACGCCGAAAACCAGATCCACATAGGG
>CALDNF010000141.1 GCA_937917475.1 uncultured Faecalibacterium sp. | reverse complement strand
CCTGCTGCAGGAAGGTGTTGATCTGCTCGGTCTGGGTGTTCTGGTCGTTCTTGCCATCGACGATGGTAACGGAATAGCCCATGTCCTTCAGGTACTCTTCCAGATCGGTGCGGTACAGGGTCATGAAGTTATCAGCAAACTGATAGATGCAGACGCCGATGTTGGCGGAGCCGGAAGCTGCTGCGGAAGAAGCAGCAGTGGAAGAAGCCGCTGCGGTGGAAGATGCAGCGGTGGAGCTGCTGGAAGAGCCGCCGCAGGCGGTCAGGACACCAGCAGCACCAACAACAGCAGAAGCCTTCATGAAGTCACGACGCGAAATCATTTTCATAATAATAATTCTCCTTCATTCGCATATCACAGCATTTCATGAAACCGGTACAGACACGTTTCATGATTTCTGTTTGTATTATAACCGTCTGGCAAACAGTTCGCAAGAGAACAATTCCACAAGAATCTTCCAGAAATCTTGTGCAATCCGCATAATAGCTTTTGTTGCATCCCAATTTCTTTTTGTCAGCAGGCACAATTTTTCATGATTCTGCAACCTGAGTACAAATTTTCATATTTTGTGGGTGTATTTTGGCTGTTTTTCTGATTTTTCCGATAAAAAAACACAGATCCCTGCAACAATCGGACATATGCAAAGGGTCTGTGTTGTATTCAACAGGACATTTTTGCCCATTTTCCGTCCGGAGCTTTCTCTGGACTGTTGATTCCTGCTCTGTAATACCGTCTGTATTTATTCCAGCCGGGGCTTCCGGGTCAGCAGCAGAACGGTCAGCAGGGCGGTCAGGGCCTCGCTTGCAGGGAAAGCGGCCCAGACGCCGTTCATCCCAAAGAGGGCACTCAGCACCAGCGAGCAGGCCACGATGGCCACAACGCCCCGGCTCAGCGAAGTCACCGTTGCCTCCGACGGACGGTTGACCGCCCCAAGATAGCCTGCTGCCACGATATTGAATCCGGCAAAGAAGTAGCCCGCAAAGTAGACCCGCATCCCGGTATGGGCATACAGGGCCATCTGCTCCGAGTGTTCGCTGTTGAAAATCGCCACCAGCGGATCGGTAAAGCCGAACACTACACCGTACAGCACGGCCGCCAGCACCAGAGCTGTGCCGGTGCCCAGCAAGAGCAGTTTCTTTGCACCCTGCCGGTCATTCTGGCCGTAGCAGCGGCTTACCAGCGGCTGTGCGCCCTGCGCCACGCCGTTGAAGATGGCCGTTGCCACCAGCGCAAAGTTTGCCACCACACCGTAAGCAGCCACCGCCACATTGCCCGCCAGACGGAGGAGCAGCAGATTGAACACGGTGGTCGTCACGCCGGAGGAAAGCTCCCCCACAAAGCCCGAGATGCCCAGCGGGCAGCTCTGTGCCAGCAGCCGGGCCGAGGGAGCCTGCCGCAGGAAGCGGATGTGGTTGCTCTTCTTTAAAAAGTGCAGACTGCAGATTGCAATACTGAGCACCGGCGAGATGGCCGTTGCCAGAGCTGCACCGGGCAGGCCCAGCCCCATGGAGAAGATGAAGATATAGTCAAACACCACATTGAACAGGCTTCCGCTGAGGGTCGCCACCATGGCAAGGGAAGGGTCGCCGTCGTTCCGGACAAAGGAGGACACGATATAGTTGCACATGAAAAAGGGGGTAAACAGCAGGAAAATGCGGGCATATCCCACACCAAGGCCCACGATTTGTGCATCGCCGCCCATGAGCCGCAGCAGCACCTCGGGGCAGAAGATCCCCGCCAGCACAAAGGGCACCGCAAGGATACAGGCCCAGAAGATGCCGTTGGAAAAATACCGGTGGGCCTGCTCATCTCCCTGCGCCCGGAGGATGGCAAACCGGGTGGCAGAGCCCAGCCCGATCATAGAGCCAATGGCAAAGATCAGGTTGTAAATGGGCAGGCAGAGGTTCAGCAGGGTCACGCCGTCGGTACCCGCCGCCTTTGCGATGAAATAGGTATCTGCCAGAATATAGCAGGAAGTGCCCAGCAGACCAAAAATATTCTGGGACACATATTTGAAATACTGTTTTGTGAGATCCATAGAAAACCTTTCTCTTTTTTTGTTGAACCCTGCCAGAACAATTGCGCAAACCGCCCCTTTGGGTGTATACTGATTCCATTCTTTGTTTTCCGGAAGGAGGGGGCTCATGTCCACTTTATACTGCATCGGCGAGGTCTGCATGACACTCTCCCCTGCCCTGCCGCAGGCCGATTCGCTGGAAACAGCCGTAGATTTCAGGGCAGCACCGGGCGGAGCCGCAGCGGAGCTTGCCGCCGCCTATGCCCGGCAGGGCGGGCAGGCCGCACTGCTGGCCCGGCTGGGAGATGACCCCTTCGGGCAGCGGCTCACATCCGGGCTCAAAGCGCAGGGCGTGGATGTCAGCGGAGTAGAGCTGATACCGGGCGGAGCCTCACCAGTCCTGTTTGACTCCCCCGAAACTTCCGTTTTCCACCCGGGGGAGCTCTTCCGCTTTCCTCCGGAAGAACTGGACCTGAACTTTCTCTCCGACGCCTCGGGGCTGGTCTTTACCGGCACCGGTTTACAGGACTGCCCCCTGCGGTATGCCCAGCTCAGGGCCGTCAACGCCGCCCGGGATGCCGGCGTTCCGGTGAGCTTCCTGCCTGCCGTCCGCTCCGCACTCTGGCCCAGCCATGAAATTTTGCGCCAGACCCTGCTGGCCTTCCTTGCCCGGGCCGACCTTCTCTTTTTATCAGAGGAAGAGCTGGAACTGCTGTACGGCACCCGGGAACTCCGGGTAGCCCTTTTCCCGCTCTTTTCCGGCCCGGCCCGGCTCATCGCCTGCGCCGGTGCCGACAAAGTCCAGCTGGTCACCCGGGAACATTATGCCGAATTTCCGGCTTCCCGTCCCCTTCCGGAGATCGCCGCAACCGTTCTGACTCAATTGAAGTCGGAGCAGGTATCGCTCGCCGGGATTTCCCGGTGGAACCCCAGCAGAATGGAGCGCATGGGATAAGCTTTTTCCATTTCCTGCTCCTCCTTTGCAATGGTATCAAGGATAGCACGACTTGCGCCAAAAAACAAGCCATACCACAAAAAACCGCCATGCTCCACACAGAGCACGGCGGTTTTCCTCTAAGGGGTTATGGAGAAGAAGGATGAGCGCAAAAGGTTATCAGTGGATGAACACCGGTCCCAGCGGGTTTGCGATGGGGCTGACGTAGCCGCCCAGCAGCTTGGGGATCGCCAGGCTGATATCAGGCACAAAGGTCAGCAGCAGCAGTGCAATGAACATGCACAGGTAGAACGGCAGGGTAGCCTTGACGACCTTCTCCATGGGACGCTTTGCCACGGCAGAGCCGATGAACA
>CALDNF010000140.1 GCA_937917475.1 uncultured Faecalibacterium sp. | reverse complement strand
AAGATAGTTAGCTGGAAACGGCTTGTGAAAATAGGTAGCCGCCGACTTGATGAAAGCCCTCGAGGATTTTCCTCGGGGGTTTTGTTTTGCTTGTAGAGAAAAGCAGACAAAAAGCGGCTCCGCCGCTCAGGATAAACTGAGTGGGCGGGGCTGTTTTTGTTATGCTGAAGAACAAAATCCACCGGAAACTATTGCATCCGGCCTGTAGCTGCGGTATTCTTAAACAATAGAGCGTTGCAAGGGGGGATACCTGTGGACAAAGAGGACATCCGTGCACTGCTGGGCGATACGATTTTTGCCCGGGCAAAGCGGTATCGGAGTAGCGTGGTTTCGATGGACTGTAAAACCAACAGCGAAGGCACACGGCATCTGACGGCTTTGGTGGATGGAACAGACCTTTATCAGACCCAGATCTGGCTGCGGGCTAACGGCACTCTTGTCAGCGCATCCTGCAACTGTCCTTATAACCAGAATGGAGAGGGCGACTACTGCAAGCACATCGGTGCGGTGCTGCTGGTGGATGCCGAGAGCAACGAAGAACCACAGAAAACAAAAAAGAAACATCCGGAGGCCATTCCGGGCGTGGTGCGGGGCACCGCAAACCTGAAACCGCAGGAGCCTTCCCCTTTTGAGGAACCGGTGCG
The DNA here is from genome assembly GCA_937917475.1 of uncultured Faecalibacterium sp. Classification (GTDB taxonomy): domain Bacteria; phylum Bacillota; class Clostridia; order Oscillospirales; family Ruminococcaceae; genus Faecalibacterium. Next base: position 7,716 of record CALDNF010000140.1, on the reverse strand, counting down.
GAAGGATGGATATGCGTCCAGTCTGGAAATGCTGTTCGGCAGCAAATGGCGGGAGGATGCACCGCAGTCAGACTGGCGGGCGGTGGACTTGATCAAGACCTATCAGGAAGATGCACTGGCCGAGGTGGGCACACCCGCAGTCCTTGACCAGCAAAAAGGCTTTGCACAGCTGGAACCGGAACTGAATCTGGAATTCAGCGAGCGGCCGCTTATCCGGCTCCGCATTTCGGACGGCGGGCGGCAGTATGTGGTCAAGAGCATCCCTAAGCTGCTGGAAGATATTGAAAAGGAGCGCAGCGTCAGCTACGGCAAATCGCTGGCGTTTGTTCATCGGCGGGATGCCTTTACGACGGAGTCCCTGCAATTGCTGGAACTGCTGCGGCGGCAGAACAATGCCAAAAAGAGTTTTGAAGCGATGCAGCCCCGATACGGCGGCAGTTCTTTGCCCGGGGGCGCACCGGCGGGCAGCGAGGTGCTGAACGGCGAGACTTTTGATGCGCTGGCGCAGCTGTATGCCCCTACCGGACAGCTGGGGGGATATGCCCTCAATGAAGGGATGCCCGCCCTGACCATGAAAGTAGAACGCAGGAAAGGCGGAGTGCAGATCGCCGTGCGCCCAAAACTGATGGTTTATCGTAGTCTGGATTACGACTATCTGTATAATTCGGACACCATCTGGCGGGTGAAAAATGCCGAAGCGGCCCGGATGATGCCTGCCATTGATGCATTGGCTTCGGGCGGGCTGTATTTTACCACGAAGGACGCTTCTGCTTTTTGCAGTTTTGTGCTGCCGGAGCTGGGCTCCCGGCTTCACATCGAGGACCCGGAACGGCTGCTGCTGAATCAGATCCCGCTGGAGCCGGTGGTGCAATTTTATCTGGATGCACCCAAGGCCGGGGTAGTCACGGCCCACGCAGAGTTTTTGTACGGCGAAGACAAGGTGACGCCCACTGAAACGCCGACTGGATTGCTGCGGGATGCCCGGGCCGAAAAGCGGGCGGCACGGCTGCTGTCCACCTACTTGGAGCCGGGAGCAGAGCAGATGGAAAACGGCGTGGCCGCGGAATACAGCGTCTACGACGAGGAGGCCATCTACACTCTCCTAGAAGAGGGCATCCCGGCCTTTATCAATGAGGGCGAAGTCTATATGACCGATGCCTTCCGACGGATGCAGGCGGCCCCTCCCAAGATCTCGGTGGGGGTATCGGTTCACGGAAGCGTACTGGACTTGGAAGTGGATACCGGCGACTTCCCGATGGGAGAATTGAAGGCACTGCTCAAATCCCTCCACCAGAAAAAGCGGTACCACCGCCTGCGGGACGGCAGACTGCTCCGGCTGGATGACTCCCTTGAGGTATTGGATGAGCTGAACGAAACGCTGGAACTGTCCGGTGCAAAGCTGAACAACAGCCATGCGGAATTGCCGCTGTACCGTGCCCCGAGTCTGGATTGGGCTCTTTCGGGGCAGAATGGGGTGCGCTTCAGCCGGGACGATGCGTTCCGACGGATCAGCCGAAGTTTCCATGCGGTAAAAGACAGCGAGTATACGCCCCCAGTATCCCTTCATAGGGTGCTGCGGAAGTATCAGCGGGACGGTTACCGGTGGCTGCGGACGCTGGACGGCTACGGCATGGGCGGCATCCTGGCCGACGATATGGGTCTGGGCAAGACCGTGCAGGTGCTGAGCTATCTGTTGGCCATGAAGGAAAACAGTCAGGGACATCCAGACCGCTTCCCGCTGCCAAGCCTCATCGTATGCCCGGCTTCGCTGGTGCTGAACTGGGCCGAAGAGTGCGAAAAATTTACGCCGGAACTGAACTGCATTGTGGTGGATGGCGACGCCGCTCATCGAGCCGAGCTGGCCGAGCATTGGGAGGCGGCAGATCTGGTGGTGACCAGCTATGACCTGCTGCGCCGGGATGATGCCCTTTATCAGGGGCAGGAGTTCTACGCCTGTATTCTGGACGAGGCACAGGCCATCAAGAACCATACCACCCAGAAATACAAGGCGGTCTGTCAGGTGCGCAGCCGGGTGCGGTTTGCACTGACCGGCACGCCGGTGGAAAACCGGCTCGGGGAATTGTGGAGCATCTTCTCGTTCCTGATGCCGGGCTACCTGCCTCCTTACAAGAGCTTCTGTGCACGGTTTGAAAAGCCTATTGCGCAGGAAAACGATGAAAATGCCGTCCGGCGGCTGAATCAGCTCACGGGGCCTTTTATCCTCCGGCGGATGAAGTCGGAAGTGCTGCGGGAGCTGCCGCCCAAGACCGAGAACATCTACCGCATCGAGCTGGAAGAGGAACAGCGCAAGCTGTACGTTGCGGCTGTGGTGGACGCCCGGGAAAAGCTGCGTGCGGCAAAGCCCGAGGACAAAATGGCAGTCTTTGCGGTGCTGATGCGGCTGCGGGAGATCTGCTGCGACCCCCGGCTTATTGCGGACAACTGGAACGGCGGCAGTGCAAAACTGGATGCCTGCATGGAGCTGGTTTCTTCTGCCGTGGAGGGCGGACACCGCATCCTCCTGTTCAGTCAGTTCACTTCCATGCTGGACCTGCTGGCAAAGCGGCTGGATGAAGAAAAGATCAGCCATTTCACTTTGCAGGGGTCTACGCCCAAGCCGGTACGGGCGGAGCTGGTGCGCCGCTTCAACAGTGGGGAAGCCAGTGTGTTTCTGATCTCGCTGCGGGCAGGAGGCACCGGCCTGAATCTTACCGCTGCCGATATCGTCATCCACTACGACCCATGGTGGAATGTGGCGGCCCAGAATCAGGCGACCGACCGGGCTTACCGCATCGGACAGCAGAACCCGGTGCAGGTGTACAAGCTGATCGCACAGGATACCATTGAAGAAAAAATCGTCGAATTGCAGCAGGCCAAGCAGTCGCTGGCGGAGACCGTCACCGGCTCGGCGGATGGGGCCATCCTCTCCATGCGGCCGGATGAGCTGCTGGAACTGCTGGAAGCAGAGGGATAAATGCATTTTGGGAAAGGAACGAGAAGTATGAACGTCTGGGATCTGCACTGTGACACCCTGAGTGTCATCCGCCGTGCCGAGAGCAAGGGGGAACACCTGAGCTTTGAACACAACGATCTGCATATTGATCTGGAAAGATTACAGAAAGGAGATTATATGCTCCAGTGCTTTGCGGCATTCGTCAATCTGGGCGACAAAACGCCCGGGGCAGACCCGCTGGTAACGGCGTTGGAAGAAATCGATGTGTTCAAGCGGATCATGGAAAAATATTCCGACCGCATTGCACCAGTCTACACGGCGGCGGACATCCGCAAAAATGCCGCAGCAGGTAAGATCAGCGGGATGCTCACCATTGAGGAAGGCGGAGTCTGCAAGGGCAGCTTGGGCGTGCTGCGCCGGATGTACGAGCTGGGCGTCCGGATGATGACCCTGACATGGAATCACGAAAACGAACTAGCAAGCCCGAACGTCATTCCCAGCCATGGGGCACACTCGCTCTGGCCATGTCAGCCCAACACCGAGACCGGGCTGAAAGAAAAGGGCTTTGAATTTCTGGCAGAGATGGAGCGGCTGCACATCATCGCAGATGTGAGCCATCTGTCGGATAAGGGATTTTGGGACATTGCTCAGCACAGCACCCGGCCCTTTGCGGCCAGCCACTCCAACTGCCGTGCGCTGGCACCTCACTGCCGCAACCTGACCGATGAGATGATCCGTGCATTGGCCGAAAAAGGCGGCATTGCGGGCCTGAATTACTGTGCGGGCTTTCTGGACAACCAGCCCAGCGCAGAGCTCTGCCGCAGCACGGTGGCCCTGATGGCAAAGCACGCAGCCCATTTCAAGCAGGTGGGCGGCATTGACATGATCGCTCTGGGCAGCGACTTTGACGGCATTGGCGGGCATCTTGAGATGGACAGCTGCGATAAGCTGCCCATGCTGGCCGATGCACTCCGGGCCGAGGGCTTTACCGAGGATGAAGTGGAAAAGATCTTCTTCCGCAATGCACAGAGGTTCTTTGAGGAAAATCTCTGAGAAAAGAATAATACAGAGGGGAATATGACGGATAGTATACAAATTTCCATGCCCATGCTGCTGTTCCTGATGGGCATGACCGGATTTGCCGGTTTTGTGGATTCGGCAGCGGGCGGGGGCGGACTGATCAGCCTGCCGGCCTATCTTTTTGCGGGGCTGCCGGTCCATTACACTTACGGGACCAACAAATTCAGTGCAGCCTGCGGCACCACCTTTGCTACGGCCAACTTTTTTAAAAGCGGAGCTATGAATGTAAAGATCGGTGTTCTGGCGGCAGCGGGCAGTTTTGCGGGCAGTGCGCTGGGGGCACATATCGTCCTGCTGCTCAGTGACCGGGTCTTGCGCACCATGATGTTCATCATCCTGCCGGTGGCAGCGGTGCTCATTCTCTGGCGGCGGAACCTCCCGGACGAGAATCGGGACGACGGCACCCTGAACTCCAAAAAGGTCCTGATGGCTCTTGCCATCGGGCTGGGCATCGGCCTGTACGATGGGGTGTTCGGCCCCGGGACCGGGACCTTTGCCATCATTGCGTTTACGTCTCTGATGGGGTTTGACCTGCGCACCGCCAACGGCAACGCCAAGGTGCTCAATCTGGCCAGCAACTACGCCAGTCTGATCACGTATATCATGAACGGCATGGTGGTGTTTTCCATCGGCATCCCCTGTGCCGTCAGTGGTATTGCAGGAAATATGCTGGGGTCTCACTTTGCTTTGAAGAAGGGAGCAAAATTCATCCGCCCCATGATGATGGTGGTTCTGGTGCTGCTGCTGGGAAAACTGATCTCGGACGCAGTACTGTAAAAAGCAGCAAAAAAGGGAGCCGCAGCTGCGGCTCCCTTTTGATGTGCGAAAAAATTATTCGATGACCAGTGCTTTGTCAAAGAAGGCAAGACCAAATGCGCCGGGGCCGGTGTGGGTGCCGATAACGCAGCCGATCTGACGGACGAGAGCCTCTTCCTGATGAAGGCTGTCCCGCAGATAGGTCTGGATGGGGGCAACTTCCCGGGGGCTGACGGTATATCCGGCCAGCGGGGCAAAAGCAGTGCTGATGCCGCCCAGCTCCTCGATCTTCTTGAAGAGGGCTACATAGGCACCGGGCAGACCACGGGCCTTGCCCGCCATGGCGACTTTGCCCTCCTTGATGGCGATGAGGGGCTTGATGCCCAGCATCCCGCCGGCCACGGCTACGGCAGCGGGCAGGCGGCCGCCCTTGCGCAGATATTTCAGGTCATCAATGGCAGCGACCAGATGCAGGTGGTCTTTGGCGTGCTCCAGAGTAGCAACGATCTGGACGGCGGTTTTTCCGGCGTCCCGCAGCTGGACGGCCAGCCGTACCAGCAGGGCTTCGCCCAGACAGACGGAAGCGGAATCCACAAAGAGTACATTATCCACGTTGGCGATATCTGCGGCCAGCTTTGCACACTGGTAGGTGCCGGACAGCTCGTGGGACAGGAAGATGCCGATCACTTCATCCCCGGCGGCATCGGCTTCCAGAAAGAACTTCTCGAACAGCTCCGGGCTGGGCTGGCTGGTGGTGGGCAGTTTATGGCAGGCAGCAAGCTGCGTATAATACTCGGAGGGGGTCAGGTCTACGCCATCCCGGATCACGGTGCCGTCCTCGAGGGTGACGTTCAGGGGAACGACGGTGACACCAAGCTGCGCCGCTTCGGCGGGCAGGATGTCGGATGCAGAGTCGGTGAGAATTCGGATCATAAAAAACCTCCATGGGCGTGGAACGCCCGGTACGGAAAATAACGATTTTACAAAAAAGTCGAAAAGAGTATACCAGATGGATGAATGAAAAGTCAATCTTTTTAGTTAAAAAGTTGGCCTTAAAAGGCTTTTTTCTTGCACAAAAGGCGGTTTGTGTGGTACAATGGCCGCAAAATGGACCAAAAGGGGGAAGCAGGATGAAAGGAACAGCGCAGCTGCGCCGGAAAACGGCTGCAAAGGCGTTTGGGCTCTGGGCGGCGTGGGCCGGGATTTTTGCTCTGCTGGCCCCCGGCGGAGCTGGAGCGGCAGAGACCGGAAGCATCGGGGCTCTGCTCCGGGCGGGGATCATCCTGCCAGTGGCGGAGGAACTGATCTTCCGGGGCGGGATGCAAAGCTGTCTGCGGCCCTTGGGGGCCGGATGGGCAATCGCCGTGCAGGCCGTGCTCTTTGCGGCTCTTCACGGCAGCTGGGCGGCAAAGCTCTATGCGCTGGGCATGGGGCTGATCTTTGGCTGGGCGGCGGAACAGACCGGCACCCTTTGGGTGGGGCTGGGGCTCCACCTGCTGAACAACTGGATGGTGCTGGCGCAGAGTCTGGCAGAAAGGGGAATGGGATGACCGATTACGAGCTGATGGGGGCCGCCCTTGCGGAGGCCGAAAAGGCTGCTGCGCTGGGAGAAGTGCCGGTGGGGGCGGTGATCGCCAAAGACGGCGAGATCATTGCAGCGGCCCATAATACCCGGGAGACTGAGAAAAACGCCCTGCACCACGCTGAACTGCTGGCTATTGATGCTGCCTGCAAAAAACTGGGCGGGTGGCGGCTGTGGCAGTGTGAGCTGTTTGTGACGCTGGAACCCTGCCCCATGTGCAGCGGGGCCATCCTCAACAGCCGGGTGCGGCGGGTGGTATATGGAGCCGCCGATACCAAAGCCGGGTGCTGCGGCTCGGTGACCAACCTGTTCGAGATGCCCTTCAATCATCATCCGGTGGTGGAAAGCGGACTGCGGGCCGAGGAAGCGCAGGCCCTTTTGCAGGCGTTTTTTGTCCGCCTGCGGGAAAAGCGGGCGGGCCGCCCCCGGTGGAAGCCGCCGGTCACCCCTGAAAACACCGGAAAATGATTCCGGGGAAGGAAAAAAGAGTGGGAACTGCGTGAAAAATCGAAAGTTCCCACTTTATTTTTTCGTCAATTTGTGGTATATTATTCAATGGAAACTTGTCGAAACCACTCGTCAGCTTTTGCGGGCGCAACGAAGCACCGGCCTTGACCGGAGGAACATTCAGAGTGCAGCTCCGCAAAAGGGGTGTTTCGGCTTTTTCTTCCTGTCCGGAGTTCACGCTCCGGGGCAGAGAATCAGTGACAGGAGGCGGAACTCTTGTACGATGACGATTTTGAACTGACCTTCGACCTGTCGGACGAGGAGGATGCCGGGGAGCCGGTAAAGCTCCCGGCAGAATTGCAGCAGGCGGAGCAGGAGCCGGTTCCGGAAGCTCCCACAGCACCGGAAACGGCAGAGCCTGTGCCGTCCGTTCCCGAAGAACCCACCCGGGTGATCCCCGATGGGACTTTCCGGGCAGAGACAAAAGAGCCGGAGAATTCCGCAGCAATGCCGGAAGAACCGGCAGCGGAGCCGGAAGTCTCCGCAGCACCGGCTGCGCCGGTGCATGAGCGCACGGTGTTGATCTCCGGCGGAGACCGGGGCATCGGTGCCGCAGCGGCCCGGGCGTTTTATGCAGCGGGCTATCGGGTGACGGTGCTTTACCATACCCATGCTGAGGCAGCGGCAGCTCTGGAAAAGGAACTGCCGGGCTGCACTGTGCTTCAGTGCGATGTGGCCAGCCGGGCCAGCTGTGAGCTGGCGTTCCACACCGCAGAACAGACCATGGGCCGAGTGGATGTGCTGGTGAGCAATGCGGGCATTGCCCAGCAGAAACTGTTCACCGACATCACCCCCGAAGAGTGGCAGCGGATGCTGGACGTGAACCTGACCGGTGCGT
>CALDNF010000139.1 GCA_937917475.1 uncultured Faecalibacterium sp. | reverse complement strand
CCCCGCCGATACCACCCCTGACCCCTACGCCAATATCCCCACTTTCACCACGCCCACCTCGGACGTGCTGGCAAAGCAGGGAGTCTAAACCGTCTTTGAGAAGCTGATGACTTTTGTCTGTCAGCTTCTTATTTTATTACAACATCACCAGGGTTCTTTGCCGCCCTTTGGTTGACCTTGACTTTTCCGATTTGATATACTATAGGAAGATTCAACACTTTGTACGCTTTTGGAGCTTTGGCTCCCGGGCGTCAGAAAGGCTGGTGGACGATATTCTGAAAGGTTCTCTTCCCAAGCTGCGGGAAAAGTTGTGGGAGGCATTGCAGGCTGTGCTGCCCATTGTTGCCATCGTGCTGGTGCTCTGCTTTACCATTGCACCGGTCTCCCCCAGCATCCTGCTCTGCTTTTTGCTGGGTGCAGTGTTCATCGTGGTGGGCATCATGTTCTTCACTCTGGGTGCCGAAATGAGCATGACCCCTATGGGCGAACGTGTGGGCTCAGTGATCACCCACACCAAAAACGTTCCTCTCATCCTCGGTGCGGCCTTTGTGCTGGGCTTCCTCATCACCATCTCGGAGCCCGATTTGCAGGCCCTCGCCAATCAGGTACCCTCCATCCCCAACATGACCCTCATCCTCTCGGTGGCGGCAGGCGTAGGGTTGTTTCTGACCTTCGCCTTTCTCCGGATGCTGCTGGGCATTTCACTGCCCAGGATGCTGGTGGTCTTTTATGGGCTGGTCTTTCTGCTGGCCGTCTTTGTCCCCCGGGAGTTTCTGGCGGTGGCCTTTGACTCCGGCGGCGTGACCACCGGCCCCATGACTGTTCCCTTCATCATGGCGTTGGGTGTCGGTGTTGCCGCCATCCGAAGCGACCGCCACGCCGCTGATGACAGCTTCGGCCTCGTGGCCCTCTGTTCGGTGGGACCCATCCTCGCTGTGCTCATTCTGGGCATCCTGTTCCGGGCCAGCGACAGCACTTACATTCCGCCTGTCCTGCCTGAGGTCAGCGACTCGGTGGAACTGTGGCAGCTCTTCCACAAGGGCCTGCCCACCTACATCAAGGAGATCGCCACCTCCCTGCTGCCCATCGTGCTGATGTTCGGCGTGTTCCAGTTTGCCGCCCTGAAACTTGACAAGCGGACGCTGGGCCGCATCGCCGTGGGCCTTGCCTATACCTATGCAGGGCTCGTTCTCTTTTTGACCGGTGCCAATGTGGGCTTTATGCCTGCGGGCAACTACCTTGGGCAGGTGCTGGCCGGGCAGAACTTCCGCTGGGTGCTCATCCCCATCGGGATGCTCATTGGCTATTTTATCGTCAAGGCCGAGCCCTCCGTCTATGTTCTCAACAAGCAGGTGGAGGAAGTCACCGACGGTGCCATCTCCGCCAAGGCGATGGGAGCCGCTCTCTCTGCGGGCGTATCCCTCTCGGTGGGGCTTGCCATGGTGCGGGTGCTCACCGGCATTTCCATCCTTTGGTTCCTCATCCCGGGCTATGCCTTTGCAATTGGCATCTCCTTTGTGGTACCCAAGCTTTTTACCGCCATTGCCTTTGATGCCGGCGGCGTGGCCTCCGGCCCCATGACTGCCGCCTTCCTGCTGCCGCTGGCCCAGGGAGCCTGTGCCGCCGTGGGTGGAAACATCGTCACGGATGCGTTCGGCGTGGTGGCCATGGTCGCCATGACGCCCCTCATCACCGTGCAGCTGATGGGCCTTGTGGCAGAGCTCAAGTCCCGCAGAGCCCGCCGTGCCGAGGCCCCGGCCCTTGCCGCCGCAGCGGCCTTTGCCGATCTGCCGGATGACGCCATCATTGAGCTGTAAGGAGGGCTGAAACGTGAATACGCTGTACTGGTTGGTCACCATCACTGACCGCAAGACCACCGACGCTTTCCTCAACTTGTACGAAGAGTTTGGCGTCAACGTCAGCCTGCGCACTGTGGGCGCAGGGACCGCCGTCCGGGAGACTCTTTCCACGCTGGGGCTGGAACAGACCGAGAAGGCCGTTCTGATGGCCATCGTCACTGCCGATACATGGCCGAAGATTCAAAAGGGCCTGCGCCGCAAAATGCGCATCGATGTGCCCGGCACCGGCATCGCCTTTACCATCCCGGTAAGCAGCATGGGCGGCAAACGCCCCCTGCTCTTTCTGACCGAACACCAGACCCTTGAGCTGAAGGAGGAAAGCACCTTGAAAGATACCCGCTATGAGCTGCTGCTCGTCATTGCCAATCAGGGCTACACCGGCTCCATCATGGACGCTGCCCGGGCCGAGGGCGCAGGCGGAGGCACGGTCATCCACGCCAAGGGCACCGGTATGGAGGGTGCTGCCCGCTTTCTCGGGGTGGACCTGGTCAACGAGAAGGAAGTGGTGCTCATCGTCAGCCGCACCGCTCAGAAAAATCAAATCATGAAAGCCATCATGACCGGAGCCGACCCCAAAGCCGGGGCCATTGTGTTCTCGCTGCCGGTCACCGACACCGCCGGCCTACGCCTGCTGGACGAGGATGACTGATCGAACAGGAGGTAACCCTATGAACACAACAAAACACTGGCAGCAGTTTCTTTTCAACGCTGCGGCCATCACCTTCGGCAACGCCCTTTACTCGCTGGCAGTGGCCGTTTTTCTGGAGCCCGCCGGGCTCATCACCGGCGGTGCCACCGGCATTGCGCTGGCAGTGGGGCGGCTCACCGGGCTTTCGGTGTCCGGCGTGCTGCTGGTGTTCAACCTCGCCATGCTGGTCTGGGGCTGGGCGGTCATGGGCCGGGCCTTTGCCCTCAACACCCTCGCCAGCAGCATCCTGAGCCCCTTCTTTCTGGAGCTGTGGGAACGGCTGCTGGCGGGGCGGATCCTCACCGACGACATCATTCTCTGCACCATCTTCTCCGGCCTTGGCATCGGCGTTGCGCTGGGCATCGTCATCCGGTCCGGCGCATCCACCGGCGGCATGGATATCCCGCCCATCGTGCTGCAAAAGTGGTTCCGCCTGCCGGTGTCCGCCACCATGATGGCCTTTGATATCGCCATCCTGCTGGTGCAGGCCCTGTTCAGCCCGGTGCGGCAGGTGCTCTACGGCATCGTGCTAGTCATCCTGCACACCATCGTCATGGACAAAATGCTCCTGCTGGGCAGCAGCCGGACTCAGGTAAAGATCGTCAGTGCAAAGTCGGAGGCGATCCGCACCGCCATCCTCAGCCAGCTGGACCGGGGCGTGACCATCCTCCACGCCGAGGGCGGCTACACCCACGAACCCACCGCCCTGCTACTGAGCGTGGTCTCCAACCGGGAACTGCCTAAACTGGAAAAACTGATCCACGCCATCGACCCCGAGTGTTTCCTGATCGTCAGCCGGGTCACCGAGGTGTCGGGCCGGGGCTTCTCGCTGGAAAAAGATTATCAGTAACCCACAAAGCAGAACACCCCCACGGCTTGCGGGACCGCCCTCTCAGTCATTGCTTCGCAATGACTGAGAGGGCGAGGACGCTGAAAAAGAAGAATACAGCGTAAGAAATACCGACCCCGACAAACAAAAAACGCTCCCTTGACATTTGTCAGAGGAGCGGGTTCGTCAACACCGGATTTTGATTGCAACTTGTCGTTTTTTATGGTATCCTGTAGGTAATGCCGGAAACGGCAGGAAAAGGCACTGTGTCCAAACGCAGGCGGCTTCGCCCTTACCAAGCTCTTGTACCCAAAATGCAAGGTGCCGGGAGGGCAGCTTTTTGAAGTTTTCTCCCCGGAGGCTTTGCGCCGGAAGGGGGGATGTCGTATGACATTGACTGAGATTCTTGCGCTGCTGGCGGTTATTATCAGCTTGGCTGGTCTGATCGTCACAGTCATCCACGATACCTTTGATATCGCTTGGAAAATCGCAAATCGCCAGGATAAAAATGGAAAAAAGAAATGACCGCCACGAACGTCCAACCCGTGCGGTCATTCTTTTTGACATAAATGGGTAAGGGCTGAGCCGTTTGCCGACACAGTGCCTTTTGTAATTTCAGTATAATCAATTTTGCACGCTTTGTCAAGAACGACAGAGCGTCTTTTCTTTCCTTCACATCAGCGGCGCAATGGCCTTGAGCAGAACGCCGGCAGCGTGGAGGAAGGGGTGATGCTGCCAGATGCTCTCATTGGTAGGCTCTACTGTGCGGCATTGTTCCAGCGTCTGCTGGAAATCCCGCTCAATATCCGAGATGCAGGCGGTATCGTTCATCCAGACCGCATTTTCAAAGTGATGATACAGGCTGCGGTAGTCCAGATTGATGGTGCCCACCACGGCCTCCCGGCCATCCACCACAAAGGCCTTGGCATGGACAAAGCCGGGGGTCCACTCGCTGATTTTCACACCGGAGCGCAGCAGGGCCGCATAGTGGGTCTTGGCCAGCGCATAAGCAAACTTTTTGTCCGGCACACCGGGCAGGATGAGGTGGACATCCACTCCCCGCTCCGCCGCAAACCGGAGAGCCAGCTCCATTTCGCCGTCAAGGATGAGATAGGGCGTGAAGATATGGACATAATCCCGGGCACGGTTGAGCAGGTCGATATAGACCATTTCGCCCACCCGCTCCCCATCCAGCGGGCAGTCGCCATAGGGGATCACAAAGCCCTTGGCGTTCTCGGGCACCGGGATGGGCTGGCTGAGGAATTCTTCCAGTTCGGGTTCCCGCAGGATGCTCCACTGCTGCAAAAATAGGGCGGTCAGGGAGCGGACCCCTTCACCTTCCAGCATCAGGCCGGCGTCCTTCCATCGGCCATATTTTTCCACACGGTTGATGTACTCATCGGCCAGATTCACGCCGCCGGTAAAGCCCACTTTTCCATCAATGACCAGAATTTTCCGGTGGTCCCGGTAATTGTAGTGGGTGGAGACAAAGGGCATCACCGGGGAGAACACCTTGCACCGGATGCCCAGAGCTTCCAGCCGCTTGGGGTAATCCCGGGGCAGGGTGGAAAACTCACAGGTACCGTCGTACATCACCCGCACGTCCAGCCCCTCGGCGGCCTTGCGGGCCAAAATCTCGAGGATGTTGCCCCACATCACGCCCTCATCGATGATGAAATACTCCACGAAGATATACTTTTCCGCCTTTTCCAGCTGGCGAAGGATGGCCTCAAACTTGGCTTCACCGCCAGGAAAGTAGGTGGCTGCCGTTCCCTCCCGCACCGGGAAACCGCCGCCCCGGCCATTCAGATAGCGGGCCAGCGAGCCGGCCCCCGGATTTTCCGCCGAGAGCTTTTCCAGTGTAGCCTGCTCCTGCGGCAGTTGTTCCCGGGTCTTGGATTCCAGTTCCAGCAGACGCTTTTGCAGCAGGTTGTGACCCACATTGCTTTTGACGTAGAAAAACAGGGGCACACCCACCACCGGCAGCACCGCAATGACCACCAGCCATGTGATTTTCACGCTGTTGTCCATATCACAGTTGAGCAGATACAGGGTCATGCCCACGGTCAGCAGGATGCTGCTGCCAAAGTAATGGGGCACCAGCTGCCCGAACCACCGGAAGATGGAAAACAGCAGCCCTACCTGCATCAACAGCAGAAGAAGCATCAGCCCGAACCGGCTGAAAATGGCCCGCACAAGGCCCATCCGGCCCTTTTTGATGAGCCGCATCCCGCTGTTTTCAATGTTGCGGACCTTATCCTTCATATTTTCTTTCAGCTGGTCTGTCTGCATTGCCGCCTCGCTTTTCTCTGCTTTTCAAAAATTCTTCTATCCCGCAAATGCGGGCTGTCAAAAACGCCCGAAGTGTGGTAGAATACTTACCAGAATAGTATAACGCATTTTCCCATAAATTTCTACATTGATCGGTATGCGGGAGGATTTTGGAACATGAACAATCTGATCATTGGCATCGCAGGCGGCTCGGGCAGCGGCAAGACCACACTGGCCCTCCGGCTCAAGGAGCGTTTTGGAGAGGACGAGGTACGGCTGATCTCTCATGACAGCTACTACAAGCGTCACGACGAGCTGCCTTTTGAGGAACGCTGCAAGCTGAACTACGACCATCCGGACGCCTTTGACAATGACCTGCTCATTGAGCACCTGAAGGAACTGAAAGAAGGCAAGGCCATCGACTGCCCGGTATACGATTACAGCAACCACAACCGCAGCAACGAGGTGCAGCACATCGAGCCCGCCCCGGTGCTGATCGTAGAGGGCATCCTGCCCCTTGCCGAGCCGGAGCTCTGCAAGCTGTTCGACTACAAGATCTATGTGGACACCGACGCCGACGAGCGGATCCTCCGCCGCATCCTGCGGGACGTGAAGGAGCGTGGCCGCTCTCTGGACAGTGTCATCCACCAGTACCTCACCACCGTCAAACCCATGCATGAGGCTTTTGTGGAACCCAGCAAGCGCAATGCAGACATCATCGTGCCCAACGGCGGCGAGAACCTGCAGGCCATTGAGATGCTGGCCCATCACATCCGCCGCCTGATCGAAAAAGCCAACGCTATCTGAGCACCTTATCCAGAGCACCGATAAAAAGCAAGACCCGCCGGGGCGTCAGCTGCCCTCCGGCGGGTCTTGCTTTTGTTTGATTTCAGGGATGGATGGAGGTACGCACCAGTGCACGCTTGAGCCGGGCCTGTGCCAGCTCATAATCCCGGCGGTCAAGGTTCTTCTGTGCCAGAATCTCCTCGGCACGCTTTTTGGACGCCTCGGCGCGGGCCTGATCGATCTCTTCCGCCCACTCCCACGTGGTCGCCACCAGACGCACTTCGCCTTCCAGCACGGTCAGCATACCGCCCATGCAGGCCGCACGGCGGCGGCTGCCCTGCTCGTCCACGATATGCGCCTCGCCCATGCCCAGAGCCGTGCAGTAATCGCCGTGCCTGGCAAGGATGGCAAGGTCGCCGTCGATGGCACGGCAGACCACCCGCTCG
>CALDNF010000138.1 GCA_937917475.1 uncultured Faecalibacterium sp. | reverse complement strand
TTCCACCTCCTTGGCTACCTATAACAGCGCACCTTATGATACCATATTTGCCGTAACAGCGCAAGCGTTTTTTCGATTTTTGTATCAAAAAAATTGAATTTTCTCATACTCAAAGGGAACACAGGGCAAAAACGACCCCAAAAACGGAAGACATGGGAGGAAATGGAAAAAATGCAGCACACCGACCTTGCCGATGAACTCTTTGGTACGACTGCCCGGGCTCTGCCCGCCGGGGTGCGGATGGCCACATCCCGCCGGGGCAGCGTCACCGTGACAAGGGTGGAGATCACCCGGAAAGGGCTGGAAAAGCCGCCGGGGCGGTATGTGACACTGGAAGTGCCCAGCGTCAGCGTGCTGGACGAGCGGGACAGCCGGGTCATTGAGCAGGCGGCGGATGAGCTGCGGGCCCTGCTGCCCCCGGAGGGCCCGGTGCTGGTGCTGGGGGTGGGCAACCGCCGGGTAACAGCGGACGCATTGGGTCCCCGCACGGCCCAGAAAATTTTTGTTACCATGGGGGAGCACAAAGTTCCGGTGCGGGGCATCCGTCCGGTGGCGGCAGCGGCTCCCGGTGTTTCGGGGGCCACCGGCCTTACTTTGCAGCAGCTGGCGGGGGCACTGGTGCGGGAGCTGCGCCCCGCTGCACTGCTCTGCGTGGACAGTCTGTGCTCCTCTCAGCCGGAGCGGCTGGGGCGGACGATGCAATTTTCAGATGCCGGGCTCTGCCCCGCCCGGCCCGACAGCACAAAACATCTGGATGCCGCCCGGCTGGGCCTGCCGGTGGTGGCGGCGGGAATCCCCACCCTGATGGAAGCGGCAGAGGGCCGGGACCTTGTGGTCACTCCCCGGGAGCTGGACAGTGTCATTGCGCATGGGGCAGCTCTGCTGGCCACGGCCATCAACCGGGCACTGCAGCCCCGGCTCAGCATAGCGCAGCTCTGCTGGCTGGTGGGATAAGGTTCTGTTCTGCTGTCCGTCCGCATACCCTGTTATGAGACCGACAGAGGGGGGAGCGGGATGCGGCAGAAAGCGGGACGGACGGAAGGAGGACGAGCTCTTCCGTTTTTTGCGGCAGTGGGAGTGATGCTCCTGCTGACCTTTTATGCCCACGGCGTGGTGCTGGGCCTCGCTCTGCTGGCTGCGGGGCCCTTTCCGGCGGTGCAGACGGCTTTTTCCCTGAGCCGGAAGGAAACGGCTGCTCCGGAGAAAACAGCTCCGCAGGCGGCCCCGGAGACCGGTCAGGCCGCAGGGCAGGAACCAGATGCGTCCTCTGCCCCGGAGGAACCGGCTGTTCCGGAGAGTGCAGGCATTGAAAACTATCTCGTTCCCCTGCTGGACGATGCAGCAAAGCCTGAAAACGCAGGCAGGGTGATCGAAAAAAGCTACCCGCAGGGCAGCGGCGAAAAATATGTCTCCTGCGGGGCGGGCAGCATCAAAAACAACACCCGGGTCCCGGCGGCAGAGGTGGCGGCGGAGATCGAAAATCCGCTTCCCTTTGCCGTGGAGTGGAACAGCCCGGACCCGCAGGTGCTGGTGATGCACACCCATGCGACCGAGGACTACCGGATGTCGGCGGGGTTCTGGTTCACGCCGGGAGACGGCTCCCGCAGTACCGACCGTGCGGTGAATATGTGTGCCGTGGGCCGGGTGATGGCGGATACCCTCAATGCTGCCGGGCTCAACACCCTTCACGACGAGACCCTGAACGACTACCCCAGCTACACCGGCAGCTACGCCAACAGCCGGGCCGTGGTGGAGCAGTATCTTGCCCAATACCCAAGCATCAAGATCGTTCTGGATGTCCATCGGGATGCCATTGAGACCGAGGCAGGTGCCCGGATGGCTCCGGTCTGCACTGTCAATGGGAGGCAGGCGGCACAGGTGATGATCATCTGCGGCAGTGATAACGGCACCACGGCAAAACTGCCCAACTGGCGGCAGAATCTCCGGTTTGCGGCGGCGTGGGAGCGTGCGATGGAAGAGAGCTTTCCCGGCTTTACCCGCCCGGTGCTGCTGAGTTACCGGTTCTACAATCAGGATCTGACCACCGGCAGCCTGCTCATTGAGATCGGAGGCCACGGCAACAACCTCAACGAAGCCCTGTATGCCGGGCAGCTGGCAGCGGAGGGACTGATCCGTGCGCTGCGATAAATGCGCAACTCTGCGCATAAAAAAGACCTCCCCGCTCCCGCAGACGCAGGAACGGAGAGGTCGGAGTGCAGAAAATTATTCGTAGACGATGCAGCCCAGAATGGTCTTGCCCAGCTGGTGCAGCTGCTCATTCTGGTCGTTGACCAGCTCATAGCGGGAGCAGGCACAGTCGGCGGCAAGGATGATGGCATCGGCAGCATGGGCCTCCGGCACGGTGGAAGCACAGGTGAGGACGCTTCCGGCGGCGGTGACTTTCCGGCCTGCCAGAGCCTCGCTGCGGGCCAGAGCATCTGCCAGCCCATTCAGCTGCTCGATGGGCAGGTCGCCGGTGACCAGAAGGTTCTTGGCATCCGGGGTGCGGGTGGCGATGGTGGCGGCGGTAAGGCGGAGCATCTCCTCCTCCCGGCTGCCGTCGGGACGGCCCTCGGCTTTCCGGATCTTCCGATCCAGCTTGCCGATTTTCTTGGCGGCAGGGGTGGTCAGAACACCGAGGATGGACAGACGGCAGGTGTCACGCAGTTCCTTGGCGGAGTAGACTTTGCCCTGTGCAAGGAACTGCACAAAGACGATGCCGCAGGCCAGCACAAAGCCTACCAGTGCACCGATGAGGCCGTACTTGGCAACGGTGGTGGAAAGCTTTACCGTCTCCAGCACCGGCTCAGAGATAGCCTCCCACTCTTGCTTGGTGGCTTCAAACTGCTCATCCAGCTGATCCCGGCTGATCTTCAGATTGCTCAGCTGGTCCTGCATGCTGATGAGTTGATCGCTGTTGGCTTTTTTGGTGTCCCGCAGGTCGGTGGAGATGGTGGAGCAGCTGTTCCGGGCAATGGTGGAAATGGTATGGCTGCCTACCGAGGCCGTGATGTTTTCCTTCAGGCTGTTGATGTGATCCAGCATGGCATCCAGGATGCTGTTGGCGGTGGTCTCGTTGCCGCTCATGACGGTGATGCTCAGCAGCCGGGTGTCGGGGTCGGATTTCACGGTCACCAGCTCCCGCAGGTAACGCTCCTTCATGCCAAACTCCTCTGCGACCTCGCTCAGGGTGACACTGTTGCTCAGCAGGGAGGCATAGGCCGACAGCACCGAGACGGTGCGGTCCGGGTTCTGGTAACTGCTGCCGGGCATGATCTGGTAATTGGTGGTCACATACAGGTCAGCCCGTGCGACCCAGACGTTGTAGGGGTCAAGGCTGTTCAGCACCGAATTCTCAGCGTACTCCTGCGCATTCTGGATGGAATACTCGGTGTCCCGCTGACTCTTTTCGTTGCTGGCAATGTCCAGATCATACTGCCTGACCGCAGCCTCGTAGTTCGCCTGCTTTTTGCGGTAATCAGCCATGGCGGTGTCGTAGCTGGCCTGAGCGTCCTCGGAAACGGAGTCGCTCATGGCGGTGTGCACGCCCATGCCTGCACCCAGCACAACGGCACAGATCAAAGTGGCAGCCAGAACCAGCCGGTACCTGTGCAGGACGGTGAACATCAGGGAGACGAGGTTGATCTCCTCTTCCTGCTCGTAAGAGCTGTACGAGGTTTGATTTTCGGTCATAGTGTCCTCCTCAAAGCAAGAGATTTTGCAGCCATAATATAACATAATAAAATATAACATTTTCCGGCACGGATTGCAAGAAGTGGAGTAAGATTTTGGATTGACAAAGCGGCTTTGCTGTGCTATTTTTAAAGAACTGAAAAGCCAGGATCGGGAAAAGTAGCGTATGCGGGATGCCACAGAGAGCACGGCACAGCTGAGAGCCGTGTGCAGCCGGTGCGTGAACGAACACCCGGGAGCTGCAAACTGAACCCCGGCGGAAGCTTCCGCCGCCAGTAGGTGCGCCGCAGGTCCAGCGTTAAAGGGACAGTGCTTCTTTTGCGAGCACCCA
>CALDNF010000137.1 GCA_937917475.1 uncultured Faecalibacterium sp. | reverse complement strand
CCAGATCTTTACCACGGCCCGGCCCATGCAGACCAGTGTGGAAATCAACGTTCTGCAGGGCGAGCGGCATTTTGCCCGGGATAACAAGAGTCTGGGCAAGTTCAAGCTCACCGGCATCCGGGCAAGCTTCTCCTCCAAGCCGCAGATCGAAGTTACCTTTGACATCGACGTGAACGGCGTGGTCAAGGTCTCTGCAAAAGATCTGGGCACCGGGCGGGAGCAGAACATCACCATCACCGGCAGCACCAACCTCTCCGAAAACGAGATCCAGCGTGCCATGGCGGATGCCGCCGCTTACGAGGCCGAGGACAGCCGCCGGAAAGAGCGGCTGGACCTGCACAATCAATCGGAAGTGCTGGCCTATAAGGTGGACGAAGCCCTCTCCAAGTGCAAAAAGGAGCTGGACAAGGAGGAGAAGAACCGGGTCAAAGCCGACCTTGCCAACCTCCGCCGCTGCCTGCGGAAGGATAAGCCCGAAAAGATGAACGAGACCGAGGAAGCCGCTCTCCGGCAGGCCAAGAGCCAGCTGGAAGTCAGCGCAAACCACCTGATGATGCTTTATTCCTCCGAGCAGGAGAACCAGAGCGGAGATCAGGGTCAGGTATAAATCAGAAAAGAAGATACATTCCGGGAGCTGCCCTTTGCGGGGCGGCTCCTTTTTTGTTGGACAGGCTGAATAATTCTGTATCCGCTCACCCACACTAGCAGCAGGATATGACCGTACACAAATGATGGATTGGAGTAACGAACAATGGAACAATTCCGAAAGTTTCTGCGGGACAAGGGCTTTGCGCTGGCTCTGGCTGCCTGTCTGATCGCAGCGGCTGCCGCCGGAGTATGGGCGGTGCGCACCGTCCGGGATGAATTGAAACAGAGCATCGATGATGCAAAAACGCCGGAAAGCAGCGTCCTGCCCGGCATCGACGAAAGCATAGGGCTTGCTCTGCCCGAGGAGGAACAGGAATGGCAATTGGAGACCGAACCCGCCGCAAACAGCGTTGCAACTGTGCCAAAGCCTGCGCCGGAGGCAAAATCCTCTTCTGGTGCAGCATCCTCTTCTGGGGCTGCGTCTGGCTCTGGTGGGCTGCGGGAGCCCTCCGCACTGCGCACCGAGTCCTTGCCTGCCAGCGAGTCTGCTTCGCCTGCCTCCACGCAGCCGGTGTCCGGGCGGGTCTTGAACGGCTACAGCGGGGATGAGCTGGTCTACAACAGGACGCTGGGCGACTGGCGGACCCATAACGGCGTGGATTATGCCTGTGCCGCCGGAGATGAGGTTTCCGCTCCCGTCGCCGGAACGGTGACCGAAGCCGGGAACGACCCAAGCTGGGGCCCGGTGGTGGCCATTGAGGACGGCGCAGGCCGGATCTGGAAGCTCTGCGGTGTGGCATCCCCCAAGGTCAAGGCGGGGGAGACCGTCTCCGTCGGCCAGACGATCGGCAAGGCGGGCACGGTGAGCTGCGAGTGCGCCGAGGAAAGCCACATCCATCTGGAAGTCCGGCAGGGCGATGCCTATCTCGACCCGCAGACGCTGAACTGAATACGCTCTAAGAACCGCTGTGCGCCCCACAGCGGTTCTTTTGCTGCGTCCCGGCTCCTGTTTTTGCCGGAAAATCTGCCCATCCGCCCGGCGGGCGATTGCATTTGGACGGCGATTCTGGTATGATAAAATCGTATAAGTTTCGACAACTGCGGGAGGAAAAGCGGATGGCAGAAGTTTTGATCGTGGGTGCAGGCGCAGCCGGATTGATGGCGGCGGGTGCAGCGGACCGGCAGGGACACCGGGTGACGGTGCTGGAACATATGGACAAACCGGCACAGAAGATCCTTGTTACCGGAAAGGGACGCTGCAACGTGACCAACGACTGCACCGCCGAGGAGTTTCTGCGCCATGTGCGGACCAATCCCCGGTTCCTGTTTTCCTCGCTGGGGGCGTTCCCGCCGGCAAAGACCATGGAGCTGTTTGAATCGCTGGGAGTGGAGCTGAAAGTCGAGCGGGGACGCCGTGTCTTCCCGGTGTCCGATCATGCCGAGGAGATCCGGCAGGCCTTGCTGCGGTATGCGGCGGATGCCGAGATCGTGAAGGATGGGGCAAAAAAGCTCCTGCTGGAGCCGCTGGCTCCGGCGGTGCCGGAAGAGCCCTCTCAGCCGGAAAATCCCCGCCACCCCAAAAAGAAAAAGGCGGGCCCGGCCTGCCGCTGTGTAGGCGTGCGGGGAACATCGGGCCGGGAGTACCGGGCCGACGCTGTTCTCATCGCCACCGGCGGTCTGAGCTATCCCACCACCGGTTCCACCGGCGACGGTTATCGGCTGGCGGAGCAGGCCGGGCACAGCATCGTGGAGCCGGTGCCCAGTCTGGTCAGTCTGGTTAGCCATGACCCGGACTGCAAAAAGATGATGGGACTTGCCCTCAAAAATGTCACACTGACCCTGTTTGAGGACAACAAGGCCATCTTTGAGGAGCAGGGCGAGATGCTGTTCACCCATTTTGGCATCAGCGGGCCGCTGACTCTCAGTGCATCCAGCCATCTGGGCGATATGAAAAAGCACCGCTATCATGCGGAGATCGACCTCAAGCCCGCACTCAGCGAGGAGCAGCTTTATGACCGGATCACCCGGGACTTTGCGCTGCTGGCAAACCATGCGGCGCAGGGGGCACTGGTCAAGCTGCTGCCTTCCAGTATGCAGCCGGTGATGGTGGCCCGCTGGGGCATCGACCCGGCCACCAAGGCCAACCAGATCACCCGGGAACAGAAGCGGGA
>CALDNF010000136.1 GCA_937917475.1 uncultured Faecalibacterium sp. | reverse complement strand
TCGGCATGTTCAACATCGGCAAGGATTCCACCGGCATCGTAGTGGCTGATGGCGTGAAGTACGAGCTGGGCTATAAGGACTGCCTGTACATCACCCAGGGCACCAGGGAAGTGACCTTTGCTTCCGCCGACCCGGAGCATCCCGCCAAGTTCTACATGGTTTCCGCTCCGGCACACTGTGCTTATGAAACCCGTCTGATCAAGATGGCCGATGCAAACCACCGTCCTCTGGGCAGCGTGGAGACCTGCAACAAGCGCACCATCAACCAGTTCATCCATCCGGATGTGCTGAAGACCTGCCAACTGAGCATGGGTATGACCGAACTGGAAGTCGGTTCCAACTGGAACACGATGCCCAGCCACACCCACGAGCGGCGCATGGAAATTTATACCTACTTTGAACTGCCCGAGGGGCAGGTGGTGTTCCACATGTGCGGCGAGCCTACCCAGACCCGCCACATCGTGATGCACAACGAGGATGCTGTCATCAGCCCCTCCTGGAGCATCCACAGCGGCGTAGGCACCTCGAACTATACGTTTATCTGGGCTATGGGCGGCGAGAACATGGAGTTTGACGACATGGACAACATTGCTACCACCGACCTGCGCTAAACAAACACCCTGCACCCCATACCGGGCCCCCTGGTATGGGGTGTTTTGATGAAAGGAAAATTACAATGGATCTTTCTGCATTTGATCTGAAGGGCAAGGTGGCCCTGATTACCGGCGGTGCCCACGGCATCGGTTTCTCCATCGCAGTGGGCATGGCTCGGTGCGGTGCTACCGTCTGCTTCAACTGCTCCAACGAGGGCAGCTACGAAAAGGGCATGGCTGCTTACAAGGAGGCCGGTGTGGACGCTCACGGCTATGTGGCCGATGTCACCGACGAGGCTGCCGTCAACGCCATGGTGGCAAAGATCAAGGAAGAGGTGGGCCCGGTTGATATTCTGGTCAACAACGCCGGTCTGATGAAGCGTGTGCCCATGATCGAGATGAGCCACACCGATTTCATGCGGGTCATCGATGTCCATGTGGGCGGTGCTTTCAACTGCTCCAAGGCCGTTCTGCCCGATATGATCGCAAAGCGTGAGGGCAAGATCATCAACATCTGCTCCATGATGAGCGAGCTGGGCCGTGAGACTGTCTCCGCCTACGCTTCCGCCAAGGGCGCACTGAAGATGCTGACCCGGAACATCGCTTCCGAGTATGGCGAGTACAACATCCAGTGCAATGGCATGGGCCCCGGCTACATCGCCACCGCTCAGACCGCACCCCTGCGTGAGACGCAGCCCGACGGCAGCCGCCATCCCTTCGATACCTTTATCTGCGCCAAGACCCCTGCAGGCCGCTGGGGCGATCCCGAGGACATGGTGGGCCCCTGCGTCTTCCTGGCTTCCCATGCTTCCGACTTCGTCAACGGCCAGATCCTCTACGCCGATGGCGGCATCCTGGCATATATTGGCCGCCAGCCCAAGTAAAAAAGCGGTCAGAACGCCGAAAAACAGAAAATCTTGAATTTCCTGTTGACAAATCCTATCGGGTTGGTTAGAATATAGACAATATCACAAAAATGGCTGTGAAGAGAAGAGTAAGCTTTCGCATTGATCCTTCCAGAGAGCCCGGATGGTGGAAAAGGGCAGGAAACAGGGAGCCGAAAATGGTCTCGGAGCTGCGCAGGTGAGGAGCAAGAGTTCCAGCCTGCGACGGGTGCGCCCGTTAAAGCGTCCGGCTGTAAGCGCAAAGATCTGCGCCGCAGCATCGAGGCCGTCATCCGCAAGGGTGCGGCAAAACAAGGTGGTACCACGGAAGAATCACGCTTCCGTCCTTGCAGGGCACGGCCCAGTGAGGACGGAAGCTTTTTTGTTGCTTCCGGCTGCGCCAGGGTGCGGGATCTGAGCCGCACGGCGCAAAGACAAATTTTATTCTATGTGAGTAGAGAGGGAAAAGATTATGATTACTCGTCGTGATTTTCTGAAAGTTACCGGTGTGGCAGCAGCTGCTGCAGCTCTGACCGCCTGCGGCGGCTCTTCTTCCACCGCATCCTCCGCTGCATCCGGCAGCACCGCTGCTTCTTCTGCTGCTGCATCTTCCGCAGCAGCCAAGCTGGACAAGATCTCTGTGGCTGTCCCCAACGACACTACCAATGAGGCTCGTGCCCTGACCCTGCTGGAGAAGAACGGCTTCTTCAAGCTGAAGGCTGACGCCGGCATCACCGCCACCAAGAACGACATCGAGGAGAACCCCCTGAATGTCACCATCGATGAGGTCGAGGCTGCACAGGTCCCCAACGTCCTGCAGGATGAGGACTATGCCGTCATCAACTCCAACTACGCTATCTCCGCTGGTCTGGACCCCATGACCGATGCACTGGCAATGGAGGACGGTACTTCTGCTTACGTCAACGTGCTGGTCTGCAAGGAGGGCAATGAGAACGAGCCCAAGATCAAGGCTCTGGTTGCTGCTCTGGAAAGCCAGCAGGTCAAGGACTTCATGCTCGAAAACTACAAGGGCGCAGTGGTCTCTGTTGTGGAGAACCCCACCGACGGCTATGATCCCGACATCGACTACGATGCACTGAACGGTGAGACCGTCAGCTGCGCTGCTACCCCGGCTCCCCACTGCGAGGTGCTGGAAGTCTGCAAGGACATTCTGGCCGCAAAGGGCATCACGCTGGACATTCAGGAGTATGACGACTATGTGATCCCCAACACCGTGGTCGAGGATGGTCAGGTCGATACCAACTACTTCCAGCATCAGCCCTATCTGGACAACTTCAACGAAGAGAAGGGCACCCATCTGGTGAGTGTTGCTGGCATCCATGTTGAGCCCATGGGCATCTACGGCGGCAAGCAGGATTCTCTGGAGCCTATCGTCTGATAAACTAAGGAGCGCATTTTCGTGATCGAGATCAAACATCTTTCCAAAACCTTCCAGATGAAGGACGGCGCAGTCAATGCGCTGCATGACATCAACCTGACCATCCCCGATGGCTCCATTTATGGCATCATCGGTATGTCGGGTGCGGGCAAGTCTACTCTGGTGCGCTGCATCAACCTGCTGGAGCGTCCCACCGAGGGCAGCGTGGTCATTGATGGCACTGCCATGGAGACCCTGAGCCCTGCGGCCCTGCGGGAACGCCGCCGGGAGATCACCATGATCTTTCAGCAGTTCAACCTGCTCATGCAGCGCAGCTGCCTCAAGAATATCTGCTTCCCCATGGAGCTGGCCGGTGTGAAAAAGCCGGAGGCGGAGAAGCGGGCCAAGGAGCTGCTTGAGATGGTGGGCCTGCCTGATAAGGCCAACGCTTACCCCGCTCAGCTGTCCGGCGGCCAGAAGCAGCGCATTGCCATTGCCCGTGCACTGGCAACCAACCCTAAAGTGCTGCTCTGTGATGAGGCCACCAGTGCGCTGGACCCCAACACCACCCACTCCATCCTGACCCTGATCAAGGACATCAACCAGAAGCTGGGCATCACCGTGGTGG
>CALDNF010000135.1 GCA_937917475.1 uncultured Faecalibacterium sp. | reverse complement strand
GCTGGGTGGCAACACGGTCGATGTAATCCAGACCGTCCAGACCGTCGATGAGCTTGTCGGCATACGCAGTGATCTTGAGCATCCACTGACTCTTGACCTTGTGGATGACCTCGCTGCCGCAGCGTTCGCAGACGCCGTTGACTACTTCCTCGTTGGCCAGCACGCACTTGCAGCTGGTGCACCAGTTGACGCTCATTTCCTTCTTGTAAGCCAGACCGTGCTTGTACAGCTGAAGGAAGATCCACTGGGTCCACTTGTAGTACTCGGGGTCGGTGGTGTTGATCTCACGATCCCAGTCGAAGGAGAAGCCCAGAGCCTTGAGCTGGCTGCGGAAGCGGTCCACGTTCTTCTTGGTAACAATGGCCGGGTGGATGTGGTTCTTCATGGCAAAGTTCTCGGTGGGCAGGCCGAAAGCGTCCCAGCCCATCGGGTACAGCACATTATAACCGTTCTTGCGCCGCTTGCGGCTCACCACATCCAGTGCGGTGTAGCTGCGGGGATGGCCGACGTGAAGGCCCGCACCCGAGGGATATGGGAACTCAACGAGGGCATAGAACTTGGGTTTGGAGTGGTCGATCTCGGTATGGAAGGTCTTTTCGTCCTCCCATACCTTCTGCCACTTGGCTTCAACAGCCTTGTAATCATACTTCATGTTTGTAATCAGCTCCAGACTTTCTTAACTGCCAAAAATATCATATGACAAGCCTGATCCCGGGCAGGTTTTCCTCGGTACAACCTCTCCGTCAATGCTGACGCATTGCCACCTCTCCTTGTAGGAGAGGCTTTGGCAAAATGATACACTTTCCCTCTTCGCCAGAGGCTCCCCTACTAGGGGAGCTGTCTGCGAAGCAGACTGAGAGGTTGGACGAAGGCAGGCCCCGCCTTTGATCAGGTTGTTATCACCTTAAAAACTGTTATCCGGGGTCAGGTACTCCGAGATGTCCACCGGCTCGCCGTCGGCCCACAGATGCTCCAGATCGTAATAGGTGCGGGTGTTGGGCACAAAGACATGGACGATGACGCTGGAATAATCCAGCAGGACCCAGTTCTTGGAGTCAAAGCCCTCGGTGCTGTAGGGCTCGATGCCCTTCTGGGAGAGCTCATACTCCACCTCATCGGCCAGAGCCGCCACCTGCGTGGTGGAGGTGCCGGAGGCGATGACAAAATAATCGGTGAGGACGGTCAGGCTTTCGACCTTGAGCACCCGCACGTCCTGAGCCTTCTTCTTATCGAGGATCTTTGCGATCTCAATGGCAAGGTTCTTGCTGTCGTTCAAGTTTTCCATATGGTTTCTCCTGTTCAGATATTCACTGTCCACCTGCGGCCTGACCGTCGGTGGTGGTTGCACCCTTTACATCGGTGTCGCCGCTGAGGATAGCGTCGTCCGATTCCTTATCCAGCTGGCCCACGAACTGCACGTTTGCGCTGGTGGAAGCCGTGCCGTGGGGCCACTTGTCGGTGACGAGGTTCAATTCGTCCGCACTCACCGGACCGGTGTAATTGCGGAAATAGGTGTTGAGCAGCTCGGCGATGGAACCTGCATCGGGCACGACGCAGGAGTAGCCGTCAAAGCTGTCGGTGGAGCCCACATTAGGCACTCCCATAAAGACCGGGGTCTGGGCCAGCATGATGTTGCCACTGTCGATGCGGGTAAAGGAGACCAGCATCTTGGCGATGGTGGTCAGATCCATATCGGTGTGGATATAATTGTTGAAGACCAGCGGCAGCTGATTGAGGACATCGGTGATCCCCATGGACCGCACCCGCTTGAACAGGCCTGCATAGAAATACCGCTGCATATTCAGCCGGTCGATATCCGAGTTGGAATAGCCCTCGCCATGGCGGCAGCGGACAAAGAACTCTGCCGATGCGCCGTCCAGATTGCGGTAGCCCTGCTTGAGGGCACTGCCTGCAAAGGACATATCGTGGGGGATATAGACCTCGATGCCGCCGAAGTTATCCACCATTTCCACCAACGCCTGCATATCAATGGTAACGTAGTAGTCGATGGGGAGCTTGTACTGGTCATAGATGACCTCAGCCAGAGCGGCAATGTTGCCGCCGTTGGACAGGGCCACCGAGTTGATCTGATAGTTGGTGGCGGAATAGGTCTTGCCGTTGGAAAGGTTGATTTTCCGGCTCGAGGTGGATACCAGACTGTTGCGGGGGATCTGGAGCATCCGCAGGGCCCCGCCCTTGATATCAAACTGGCAGTAGAGGATCATATCCGTCATACCGTCATTGGAGGTGGGGTCGTTGGAGTAATTGCGTCCCTCTTCGTAGTCAATGCCGCAGACCAGAATGTTGACCACATCACCCTTGTATTCCTCAAGGGTCTGGATCTCTTCGATCAGACTTTCAGCATTGGATTCGGGGCGGAGGTTCTCTTCCACCCGGTTCACCATACTCACGCCGTAGACCACAAAGCCCGAAATAACGGCCAGCACCGCCAGCGTAACGGCCAGCGGGAGCCACATGGGCGTCTTTTTCTTCTTTTTGCGGCGGCGGGGACCACTGCCGCCCGGGGCTGCATGAGCTGCCGCCGCATGGCGGGGCGGTTTTCCGCCGCCATTTCCGCTGCCGCCGGAAACAGGCCCCGGATATGAAGGACGGGAAGCGGGCTGCGGGGCCGCCGGAGACTCGGGCAGCTGGGAAGCCGGCCGGCTCTCCACCGGATGGGGAGCCGGAGCCTGCGCCGGACGCTGCTCGGTGGGACGGTTCAGGGAACGGTCCGTATTGATACGACGAGGAGCTTGACTCATTCGATCTTTTTCCTTCCAGATTTATTGCGCAAAAATCTCGCTGTACCCCATAGTATAACATCCTTCCCCGCAATCTGCAATCTGTTTTCTGCCGGGAAGAGCGAGACTCCGCTCAGTTTTTAGCGTCCACCTGCGCCTTGATGTCCTCATAGGCGGCCTTGGACATGGGGTCCAGCGGCTTGCCCTGTGAGAGGACGAATGCATTGGTCTGCTCAAGAGCGGCCAGCATGGCGGCGTCCAGATCTTTCATCTCCAGCTTTCGCAGCTTGTTGACCCCGGGCCAGTCCCGCTCTTTGCTGGTCATATCGGCCAGATACACGATCTTATCCAGCCTGGACATGCCGGGCTTGCCTGCGGTGTGGCAGGCAATGGCCGAAAGCACGGCCTCGTCGGTGACCCCCCACTGGGTGCGGGCCAGAATGGCGGCACAGACACCGTGCCAGACCGGGCTGGGCCGCTCTGCACCGCCCTCGGCGTACTGCGGATACTGTGCCATCAGCTCCTTCATCTCGTCCTTGGAGATTTCCTTGGCCGAGTCGTGGAGAAGGGCTGCCAGAGCTGCTTTTTCCTCATTGACACCGTACCGCTTTGCCAGCTTGACGGCCATTTTTTTGACATTGAGGGTATGCTCATACCGCTTGTCGCTCAGGCGGCTGCGCACAAGGTCTTTTGCCTGTTTCAGATCCATTGTTTTTTGTTTCTCCTTTGTTCCGGCTCAGCCCCGGTACAGCCCTTCCCGCCGGATGATCTGCCGGACAGAAGCCGGAAGTTCCTTTTCGCAGGGGTCGCCTGCGGCAAGGCGGCTGCGCAGCTGACTGGATGCCATGGGCAGAGCTTCCACCGGTGCAAACAGGATGTGGTCCCCTGCGGGGTCCAGCTCCTTTGCCTTCCGGTGCAGATCTGCGGCATCGCCCAAGTTCCGGCTGGTGACCACCAGATGTGCCAGCCGCAGGATATCCTCCCAGCGGTACCATTCGTCAAAGGTCAGCAGCATATCGCTGCCGATGGCAAGGTAGAGCCGGGCATCGGGGTCGGCCCGGTGAAGCATTTCCAGCGTGGTGACCGTGTAGTTCCGCTGGCCTGCTGCGGCCTGCTCCACCTCCCAGCTGCTGACCACCAGCTCCGGCACTTCGGGGCAGCTGCCTTCAAAGCAGCCGCACATCTCTACCCGCAGCTGCCCCGGCGTGGCCGAGGCGTGCTTATGAGGCGGGACCCCGGCGGGCATCACCACCACACGGTCGGGGTTCACCCGCCGCACTGCTGCACGGAGGTTATTCAGGTGGCCGTTGTGGGGCGGGTCAAAGGTGCCGCCGTAGAGCAGCGTTTTCATTTCAGCAGGTCAGCGTATGCGCTGTCCTTCTTCTTTTGCAGATAGAGCACGAACTTGGAGCCGATGACCTGCACGCAGTCTGCACCGGTAGCCTCAGCCAGCAGATTGGCAGCCTCCTTGGCGTTGTACATACTGCTCTCCAGAACTTTGAGCTTGATGAGTTCCCGGGCATCCAGACAGTCTTTCACGCCCTGGACCATGGTCTCGTCGATCTCGCCCTTGCCCACGATGAACACGGGGTCCATGGTGTTGGCCTTGCCCCGCAGGATGGCACGCTGTTTGCTTGTAAGCATAGTTTTTCTCCTAATCTTTATTTGTTATTTAAAAATCCCGGCAGTTCTTTTTCCAGCTCTGCCAGTGCATTGCCCCGGTGGCTGATGGCGTCCTTTTCATCGGGGGTCAGCTGGGCATAGCTGCGGCCCTCGGTGTTGGGCCGCTTTCCGGTCTTGCCCACACCGCAGTCGGTGGGGATGAAAAGAGGGTCATAGCCGAAGCCATAGTCCCCGGCCATCCGCTCAAAAGCCACCCGGCCCGGGCACTCGCCCATGCAGGTCAGGCTCCGGCCGTCCGGCAGGATGAAGCAGACCGCCGAGACGAACTTTGCTCCCCGCTGCCCGTCCGGAACATTTTTCATGTTTTCCAGCAGCTTGTCGTTGTTGGCCTCATCGTCGCCGTGATGGCCGCAGTAGCGGGCACTGTAGACGCCGGGGGCACCGTTCAGTGCATCCACGCAGAGGCCGGAATCATCGGCGATGGTGGCCATGCCGCTGGCTTTGCAGATGGTCTCCGCCTTGATCTTCGCATTTTCCGCAAAGGTGGTGCCGGTCTCTTCCGGCTCGATGGTGATGCCCAGCTCTTTCTGGCTGACCACCTCATGGCCCTGCGCTTCCAGAATCCGGCGCAGTTCCCTGAGCTTTCCGGCGTTGCCGGTTGCAGCACAAATTTTCATATCTGTTCCTCTCCTTCGGCTCAGTGCTTCCAGTTGGTGCGGGGGATCAGCTCCTCCACAAAACCTTCCGGGGTGAAGGGGATCAGATCGTCGATGCCCTCGCCCACGCCGATGAACCGCACCGGCAGGCCCAGCCGCTGCTTGACCGCCACGACGCAGCCGCCCTTGGCGGTGCCGTCCAGCTTGGTCAGGATGATGCCGGTGGCGTTTGCCGCCTTGCAGAATTCCTTGGCCTGACTGATGGCGTTCTGGCCGGTGATGGCATCCAGCACCAGCAGGGTCTCAAGGCTGGCTTCGGGGCTGGCCTTTTTGACGCTGCGGCTGATCTTGGACAGCTCGTTCATGAGGTTTGCCTTGTTGTGCAGGCGGCCCGCCGTGTCGGCAATGACCATATCATAGCCCCGGGCGGTAGCGGACTTCACGGTGTCGAAGATGACGGCCGCCGGGTCTGCGCCTTCGCCGGCCTTGACAATGGGCACACCGGCCCGGTCTGCCCAGATCTCCAGCTGCTCGCTGGCAGCGGCACGGAAGGTGTCGCCTGCGGCCAGCATGACCTTGCGGCCCTGCCGGGTGTAGTAATCGGCCAGCTTTGCGATGCTGGTGGTCTTGCCCACACCGTTGA
>CALDNF010000134.1 GCA_937917475.1 uncultured Faecalibacterium sp. | reverse complement strand
AGCTGTCGAGCGTCAGCGAGACTGAGAGGTTGACCGCAGCTCACTCTTCCCGCAGCGGCAGTTCCTTGATCCGTTTGTACAGGTCGGTCCCGGTGCCGTTGCCCTTCAGCTCGTGGTATGCCTCATAGACAAGGCCGATGTTCGTCAGCCCCTCCATGTCCACATGCCCCTGCTTGATGTAGTACCGTGCCGATTGATACAGCCGGTCATGCAGGATGGCTTTCACGCCCTTTCGCAGAGCTTTCTGCTCCTGAATGGTCGCCCAGAGCGTTTTTCCCATCCACCCCATAACTCCCGCCACCAGAATGGAGACGATCTCATTCAGATGTTCCACCAGAAACGTCTCGATGGGTCTCGCCTCCTCACAGCTGCCAGCGTGCCTTCTTCTGCCGCACGTCAATGTGCACCCAGCCCTTGGCCCGGCCCTGCTTTTTCCTGTATAGCCCAATGCCTCCCCTGCCAGAAAGCAGAGTCTCAGCGTACTCGGCCACGAACTCCGGAGGCGTGTCCTTCACCTGAATGTCTGCCGCCGTGCCAAGAAGATGCTGGCTGTTGGGGCTGCCCCCTACCCGCTTGTTGTGCCCGATGGTCCGGTATCCGCTGGTGATCGTCACAGGCCGGTTGAAGTGGTCCCGCACCTTTTGTAGCACTTCCACCAGTTCGCTGTCCACCAGCACCGTGTTGGCACCGTCCTTGCAGGCAAACTCTTTCACCTTGAAATTCTCACTCAGCGGCTTGTCCCCGTCCGTTTTCAGCGAGTACATCTCACTTGCCATCGCTCTGCTCCTTTTTCTCGGTCAGCAGAGCGCACAGCTCCTGATACTCGTCGGTGGTCAGCTTGCCTGCGGCGTAAAAGACGTCCAGTTTCTCATCCATGCCGTCCACAGCACCCCGCTCGATCATCCGTTTGCAAACCCGATAGATCATACTCGTCCCTCCATTTTGAAATTTCTGTGTGTTATACACCAAGCTCCAGCAGGGTGATCCGGTATTCCTGATCCACCAGCAGAGCTTCTGTGTCTTCCTGCGGAGTCGGCTCAGCCGGGGTCGGCTCGGGCACCACACCGCTCTCCTGCACTTCGTACCGGTCAGCAAGGTCCTCGATGCTCCACATCATGTCGCCCACCTTGCAGGCAAAGTTGTGCTCATTCACGGCCTGCGCCATGTCCGAGTATGCGTTGCACTGCTCCTGTGTCTTCACCGGTTTTGCAATGCTGTACCCGGGCTGGATATTTTTCTCGTCCATTTTGAAATTTCACCTCCCTGTTCAGATAAATCCAAAGGCCATAAAATAAACGTGGTCGTACATCTGTCCTTCTACGTAGATCGTAACCCCCGTTGTCGTTTTTGCATCGATATCCGGAATCGGCATATTGTTAATGCCTATGTTGATATTCATAGGACGGCATGGCGCAAACGCTACGCCGTAATTTGTGTCCGCAAACGCCACCGGCCAGCTGATCGTTTTTGTCGAGATGGTCTCACCGCTGATTTGGCCGTTGCCTGTCAGACCAAAGTCCCCCCACACAAACTGTAAGTTATTCAGAGTGATAGAGTGCATGACATAACCAGCATTGCTTGGGTTTGAATATTGTGGCCCCCACGTTGCAACGTCGTCCCTGAGAGCTGGAGTAACAGATTTTATGCCACCGTCCCCCATTTTGAACATAAGCGACCCCGGAGTGATGCCCTGCATGATATCCACAACGGTCTTGTTTAGTTTGTCGCCGGTCACTTTTGCGTCTGCCGCCACGTTGCTTTTGGTCAAGGTCGTGTCGGTGGCAAAGGTAATGGCGGTGTCGCTTGCCCCGCCCACGCAGAATGGTCCTTTTGCCATAGGCCTCACCTCCTTCTATTTTGAATTTTTGCGCTCAGACTTTCCCTCTCTGCCAAGGGCTCCCCTACTAGGGGAGCTGGCCGCAAAGCGGCCTGAGAGGTTGACCGCCAAAAGCCTTACTTCCATCTGCCAACGCAACTGTAAAAAACTGTACCCAGCCTGTTTGTGTTAACTTTAACGTAAGTCATGCTTTGCCCAGTAATATAGCAAGGATATTTGCCCATTCTATGAATAACAAGGCCATAAGGTGTACCGTTTACATACACAAACGGCTGCGGAAATGTAATAGTTGTATCGGTGGAGTCATTACTATTTACAGTCACACCACCCCAGCAAATCTGCGTTCCGTCGGTAAACCGCACATAGCCGTTGCCGCTGGCGGCAACGCCGGAGAAAGCACCGGTGTTGGCTGCGGAGTGGGAGTGGTTTGCGGCAGCGTAGTCTCCACTTCCCTTGGTCACGATTGTGCCAAACCGTCCACGGTCACAATACTGTAAATTGGAAGCAGTGCCACTATACGCACCATTCCAAAAGGCCATAAATGCCAATGTTGGAACATAATTGTCGTCAGTAGCTTGATTTTTCCATCCGGATGCTCCAACGTTCGACAGGCTACGTACCATTTTTCCGGACGCATTTTGAATTTGTATACCGTTCACATAAACATTGCCGGTACTGGCCTGACTGTATACGATCCACTTGTTGTTTTTGCCGTCCCAGATGCCCGCATTATCTCCGCCACTACCAACGCCGACATGAATATCTGCCCCGGTATCGGTACGGATAAATTTCATCTGCGCATCTCCGGAGGCGGACTGAATGACGATATTGTCAGTTGCGCCGTCTCGCTTGATGGTGATGGGCCCTGTCATCGTCCCGCCGGTCAGCGGCAGATAATCATGGGTGTGCGCACTGGGTGGGAAGGTCTCCGGTTTTCCGTCGATCTTGTCCCACACCACCGTGTATTCTCCGTCGGCGTCGATGTAGTTTCCCTTCGGCTGATATTTCTCGTCCGATTCCTCTTTCCGATAGTAGAGGTCGTTGTGGTCATGCGCACTCGGCGGATAGGTCTCCGGTTTTTCCAGAATCTCTTCCCACTTGCATTTTTTGTTTCCAATAGCATCCTTCACAGCGTTCAGAAGGAGCTTCACCTGCTCGATCTGAAAACTGTTGCCGTTTTTCCCCATTTTTGCTCCTCCTTTGCTTTCTTCCCTCTGTCGCAGGGCCCGCCATTTTGAATTTAACCTCTCACCGCTCCATCCCACTTCGTGGGCAGTTGAATTTTTACGCTCAGACTTGCCCTCTCTGCCAAGGGCTCCCCTACTAGGGGAGCTGGCCGCAAAGCGGCCTGAGAGGTTGACCACAGGGCCCTCCATTTTGAATTTAACCTCTCACCGCTCCATCCCACTTCGTGGGCGTGTCACGGAGCTCCCCTATCAGGGGAGCCAAGTAGTTGAATTTTTGTGCTCAGACTTCCCCTCTCTGCCAAGGGCTCCCCTCAGTAGGGGAGCTGTCGAGCAAAGCGAGACTGAGAGGTTGACCACAGGGCCCTCCATTTTGAATTTAACCTCTCACCGTTCCATCCCACTTCGTGGGCAGTTGAATTTTTACGCTCAGACTTGCCCTCTCTGCCAAGGGCTCCCCTACTAGGGGAGCTGGCCGCAAAGCGGCCTGAGAGGTTGACCGCAGGGCCATCCATTTTGAAATTTCTTTAAGCCTTCCTCGTCCAGCATCCGTGGCCCTCTCTGCCAAGGGCTCCCCTACTAGGGGAGCTGTCGAGCAAAGCGAGACTGAGAGGTTGACCACAGCTTACTTCAAACAATCCACAATGCCGTCCACCCTATGCTCGTTCACAAGGGTGTTTACCATGGCCATCTTGCTGGTGTCCGTCAGTTTTTTGGGCGGCAGACCGTAAGTAAAGGTCTTGTTGTCCGGTTCCGCCAGCGGCAGGCTTTCCTCCGTGCATACCAGATGAAGGTCGATGCCGTGGGGCTTCGAGAGGATGTGGGTCTTTTTCAAGAATCCGATCCGGTCCGTCGCCACTCCTGCATCCACCTGATCAAAGGCTTTCACCGTCAGCTCCGGCTCGATCTCGTGGTCATAGTTGGCCAGCTCTTCTTCGGCCTTTTTCTTCGCTTCGGCTTCGGTGATGTTGTCCCCGCTCAGGGTGATGGCCTTTTCCACCAGCGGCACGCCCTTCGGCCAGCGGTCCGATGTCACGGTGTAGCTGTTCCGTTCGCTGGTGGCGGTCTTGAAGATCCACCATCCCTTTTTCACGGTTTTGGTCCACCATGCCGTCACCGCTCCCACCATGTTGGAGGTGATCTGCCGCAGATAGGTCAGGTCCAGCAGGTTCACGCCGTATTCGATCTTCTGCTTCGTCTCCTCCGGGATGTCCACCAGATAGTCCACTACGATGGCGTAAATGTAGGGGTCGGCGGTCAGCTTGTCGGAATAGGTGTCGTCCGATTTCACGATCCGCATCCGCAGATATCCGTCGTACTCGTCCAGAAACCGGCTGTTCAGGTAATCCCACAGGGTTCCCGCCACAAAGCCCTGATCCGTCTTCACGTAGCCCGGTTCCGGTATGGTCACCATCCCAAGCGCAAACTGCCCAAAGGGGCTTTCAAACCGTCCGGTCTGGTTGTGGATCAGGTCATACAGCAAACTTTCGCTTCCGCTCATCAGGCCCTTGTACTCGGTCTCGTCAAAACCGGTGCTCCACCATCCCAGCTGTCCCAGAGCCCCTTCAGCGTAAATTTTCTCGTTCCGGTCAAAGTCCCGCTCCACTTCCCGGACGTATCCCGCCCAGATGGGTTTGCCGTCCTCTTCCACCATGATGGTGGTCTGATACGGTTCCGCCTTTCCGTACAGCGGATTCCGGATCACCCCGCCGTCCATGGTCTCCACGGCCTCCGGAATGGTGCACTCAAAGCTTCCGTACTCGTTCTTTTTCCGGCTCAGCGTCGGGTCGATCAGAATCTTTCCCGGCTCTTCCCCGGTCACACTGTCGCCGTTCGAGTCGTAGATCAGCTCTTTTTCGGTCCAGTAGAACCCCTGCGTCGTAAACTTGCCGTTTTCAAAACTCGGCACGATATCAAAGTCCGATGCAAGCAGGTATGCCGTCTTTCCCGCATATACTTTATATCCCATTTTGAATTTAACCTCTCGCCACTCCATCCCACTTCGTGGGCAGTTGAATTTTTGCGCTCAGACTTAACCTCTCTGCCAAGGGCTCCCCTCAGTAGGGGAGCTGTCGCCGCAGGCGACTGAGAGGTTGACCACAGGGCCCACCATTTTGAAATTTCGCAAAGCCTCAGTCAGTTTCAGCAAACTTCACGTGTCTGCCAAGGGCTCCCCTACTAGGGGAGCTGTCGCCGCAGGCGACTGAGAGGTTGACCGCAGGGCCCTCTATTTTGAAATTTCGCAAAGCCTCAGTCAGTTTCAGCAAACTTCACGTGTCTGCCAAGGGCTCCCCTACTAGGGGAGCTGTCGAGCAAAGCGAGACTGAGAGGTTGACCACATCAAAAATACGCCGGCTCGTAGCTCACGTTCATCACAACGTCTTTCGCCGCCGATAAGATCAGCTCGTACACGTCGTATCGCAGGTCGCTGCCGATCTGCATGGGGAATAAGCTCACCCCCGGGATGGTCCGGCTGATCTCTTCTGCAGGCAGCCCTTTTGCCTTCGCTTCGTCGTATGGGTACAGCCTGCTCATCCGTAAAACTGCTTTTGCCGGGGAGAACAACGTCGCCCCGCTTGCAGTCACGTTGATTTTCGCAGGCTTCTCACTCGGCGGCAGGAAGAACGCCTTCTTCTGTTCCGCCTTGATCTCAATGTTTTTCAGGTAGGGCACGGCCAGCGGGCTTCCTTCAAAGTTGAAGTCATCCCATACCCAGTCTTTTTCCACCGACCACTCCGGGAATTTGTATGGATACAGCCGGTAGTTGATGGCCAGCTTCGGGTGATTCTTGTCCACGTCCGGCTTGTCGCTCATCCATACCCGCCCGGTGTAGTAGAATCCCGGGTCATCCTCCAAACGGACTTCTGCGGACATCCCATCGTTGAAAAACTCCATCAGCTTCTCGGCGATCATCCGGCTCAGCCCGTGCCCCACCGGGCGGGAGGCCTTGTCCGGGTCCCACAGGGTGTCCACATCGGCGTAGAAATACCATGTTCCTTCCCGGACGTCAAAGACGGGGTGTCCGGTCAAACTCTGGGACAGGTCTACGCTTCCGTTCCGGCCCGGTACGTTCAGCTGGATGGTCCGCTCCACGGGCGGTGCGATCACCGGGGCACTCGCAGCAATCAGCCGCCAGTCATCCCATGTGTTGTATCGTGTTCCGTTTTTCGTAAATGTGATCGAGTGATACATCTCAGGTTCCTTCTCCATACCCTTCCGGAGGGTCCAACTCGTAGCTTATGGTCAGCACCATCCGTCCGTCGCTGTCCGGCTTTGCCGCCGATACCCAGCACCTTCCGCTCCATTCCGGAGTCTCAAGGTCGGTCACGGTGCTTCCTCCCAGCAGCATGGCCACCCGCAGTCTCTGCCCCTGCAAAAACCGCATCACCCGGTAATAGGTCACCATCCAGTGTGTCACATGGTTCCCGCTCCCCGGGTAAAGGGTCCGGCTCAGGTCGGTCGGTTCCGGGATGCCGCATCGCTGGCGGATGGCAAGGCTGTCGTGCAGTTCGTCGCCGTAGTCATCCCAGATCGTGTGTACTTCGCCGTCGTCCTCCACGTAAAAATCCCACGATCCGCTCACGGTGTTCCACTTCCGCTTTCCTACTCTCGGCAGGTTCAGTATTCCGTGGTACTCCGGTACGGTCGTGGTGCTGTATTTCTCGGTAAACGGCTCAAGGTACAGCCCTTCGGTGGGGATCAGCCCCATCTCCGAGGCTTTCACGCTCAGGATGGTGTTTCCATTTTGAACTATTTTGAATGAGACGTCCGCATAATCCGGCAGTTTCATCGGTCAGCCTCCGCTCCTCTCGTAGTCCTTCTGTAAGGCCTTGTTCATATCGGTCTTGATGCCGCCCACCAGCTGTTTGGAGTTCAGCACCACCTTCATCTTGCTCACGGCTTCGGCCACGCTGTCGATCCGGCTTCCAAGGCTGTTCACGGCTTCCACCACCTGTGTGCCGCTGTCGGTTTTCTGGGCTGCTGCCTGTGCTGCCTGTGCCTGCTGCTTCAGTTGGGCACTGCTCTTCACGCCGGTGCTCAGGGCGGCAGTCCGTCCGGAAGCAGCGTTGTAGGTCCCGCCCTCTGCGGCAAAGGCACTGTTCATCCATTCGGCACTCTTCTTGGCATCGCTCAGGTCCACAACCGGGCTCACCTTGGGCTGGTATTCCTTGTTCAGGTCGTCCTTAAACCCGCCCAGCAGCAGCGTCAGCGGCCAGAAGGCGATCTTCAGATACCCCACAAACAGGTCGGCGATCCCTTTCAGGATGTTCTGGATGATCTCGCCCAGATTGTCCCCAAGGCTGTTAAAGAAGTTGCAGATGTTCTGCCACAGATCGTTCAGCCATTTTGAAACTTCGTCCCAGTTGCAGATGGCCCAGATGGCTGCCCCAATGGCACCGATCACGGCGATCATGGGCACAAGTTCCGGGATCAATGCCACAATGCCCGAAAGTACCCCTTCCAGCCCGGCCCCGCCTGCAAAGATGGCCCCGAACCCTTCCGCAATGCCGCTCAGGTTCAGTCCGTTTGCAAACAGTCCTCCGATGGCGGCCGAGATCTGCGGGAATACCTGCGTAAATCCGTCCCCGATGGCCCCCAGCAGGGTCTTGCCAAAGTCGGTCCCCGCCATGTTCAGGATAAAGCTCAACGCCGAGGTGATGGTGCTTCCAAGGTCTCCCTGTACCGCACTCATGATGGTACCAAGGAAGGAGGTCACTGTGTCCCCGGCTCCTTCCCGCTCAAACAGCCCGCCAAGGTTCCCGATCTTCTCCGCCCAGTCTTTCGGCAGAGCTGCTTTCACCTTGTCCAGTACCGTGTTCATTCCATTTTGAACAGCGGTCCAGTTCTTCGCCAGAGCATCCCCCAGCTGCATCATCATCTTCTTGCCGGTGTCGTCCAGATCAAAGGCCTCCGCCAGATCTTCCGCAAAGCCCACAAAGCCGCTGCGCATTTCCAGCAGGTCCTGATACGCTTCAATGGCTTCGTCGGAGTCCTTGTTCCCTCCGGCCTGCTTCACCACTTCGTCGTACTTTTTCTGCTGGCTGGTCAGCTTCTTCAGAGCATAGCTCATGTTGGAAACGGCAGTCCCCACGCTGATGATGGAGCTCATGGTCCCCTGTGCAGCGATCTTCCTGGCCTCTTTCGAGTCCTTGCCGTACTTTTCCACCGCAGCAAGATAATCGTCCTGCCGGGACGAAAGGCTTCCGTCGTCGTACAGCTTGGCCAGTGTCTCCTGCCGGGTGGTGATGAGCTTCAGCTCGGCGTCGTACCGGCTCATCTGCTGGTCGTAGTAGTCCAGCTGCGCCTCGGCCAGCTCGTTCATCAGCTTCTGCTGCTCGGTCCGCTCGTTCAGCCATTCCCGGTAAGCCGCTCTCGCTTCTTGGCTGGTCTCCCCCAGCTCCTCGGCGATGCTGCGGTATTTCTTCTCGGCCTGTGCCACCACATCGGTCTGTATTTTGATTTTCCGGTCAAGGTTCTTCAGCTTTTCAGCCTGCTTCTCGTCCAGCCCGGCCCGCTTTGTGTTGGCCTCGCTCCACAGCTCGTATTCGTCGTCTGCGGTGGCGGCCTCGTTGTCAAGGCGGCTCAGCACTTCCTTGTACAGGCTGTCGTACTTCTCCCGCTTCAGGCTCGTCAGGGTCTTCTGCTCGTCCAGCCATGTAGCGTAAGCGTCTTTGGCCTTGTCGTCCTCGGCCCCGGCTTTCTCACAAAGCTCCTCGTACTGCCGCTTGGCAATGTCCACCCGGTCGGTCTGGATATCGATCTCCTTGGTCAACGCCTCGCTCTTCTTGGCAAGATAGGCGGCGTTGTCTGCGTTCTGGCCTTCTCCGGCCTCCCACAGGCTCCACTCCTTCTCGGCAGCGTCCGCAAGGTACTTGTTGGCCTTCAGCTCCGCCGTGTACTTTTCGGCAATGGTCTCCGCCACCGTCTTGGTCTTCCCTGAGGAACCTTTGGTCTTGCTGGTTTTCGGGGTCTTGTCGGTGTCCGGGGTGGTCGGGTTCTTGTCGCCGAAGAGCTCTTGGTAATATTTGTTCAGTGCGTCCCCGATGTCACCGGACCACTTGTCGTAATCGACTACGCCAAGAACTTTCGCTACGGCACGTTTTGCTACTTCCGAGGCCTTTATGCCATCGTAGTCCAATCCGCCCAGCATCTTGTTGTCTGCTTCGGCCTGATCGGTCCCTTTCAGGCTGGCGTTGTACCGGCTCCTTGCCAGCGGGTCATTCGGGTGTAGTGCCACGTTGTGGAACGCTTCGTAGGAAGCTTTGAACGCCTCCTGTCCCTTGTTCCGCAGTGCATTGGTCAGGTCATCCGCCTGATCCAGAATTTTCTGGTTCAGTTCCGCCTGTCTGTCCAGCACTTCCTGCTGGTTCTGCTCGTCCTTCCAGCCCTCCGCAAGGCCCTCGGTCATGTATTGGGCCTGATCTTCCATCAGGTCAGAGGGCGAGTGGATGCCCCAGAAGTTCCGGAAATTGGTCAGCAAGGTGCTGGAAAAACTGGTCATCGCCGCCACGGCCCCGCCGGTCCCATTTTGAATTCCCTGCACAAGTCCGCTAATAATATTCTTACCAAAGCCGACAAACTGCTTGATCAAACCATTTACGACGTTATCACCATGTAGCATTTCATCGGCAAAATCGCCAAGAAATAGGTCCATCACCGAAGTCACCGTTTTTGTAGTATCTCCGGTAAGCACGCCAAACAGCAGGTCTCCAACTCCGCCCAGAGCTTTTACGATCTCTTCCGGGATCTTGGTGATCTCTGCAACAACCGCCGATGCCGGGCTGTGTTTATTAAGCCAGTTTGTAAATTTGCCCCACAGGTCATTCAGGGCCGGTTCGATCATGACCCACAAGCCTTCAATGACGTAGACACAGGCTTTCACAAGAATGATCACCAGTGCAGCAAGGGCGGTTGCCAGCGGTTCTGCACACTCCACGATCACGTTGCAGATCACTTTCACCACGGCGATCAGTGCTTCTTCAATGTCCGGAGCCGCATTGACGATGGCTTGGCACACCGGCCCGGCAAACAACGCCAGAACACCCAGAGCGGCCATGGAAAGGCTCAGTACCCCAATGGACTTTGAAAAGTTCCAGAACGCCTTTCCCAGCAGATTCAATCCAATTTCCAATTGCGGGAAGAAGCTCAGGATGGCACTGGTCCCCAGCATGATGGCAATAAATCCTGCCAGCACACCGCCCGCAATGGCCACGCCCTGCCAGTTCACGTTATTGAATACATAGCATGCCGCCGCTAAGATCAGCAGCCCTTCCGCCATGCTCTTCATGGTCCATGCAGCTTGTAGGGCATCCCCTGCCATTTTCGAGAGCAGCAAAATCGCAACACCCATGATGGCAAGCCCTGCAGTACAGGCGGTCAGCCCCTTTGCGATCTGTCCGATCCCAAGCCGGGCATAGACCGCCACCGTCCCCGCCAGCACAAGCATGGAACTCGAGATGGTCAGCATGGCCGCTGCCGCCGCTACGGTGTCGATCTTGGAGATCAGGGCACTCGCTCCGGCCAATGCCGCCAGTGTCGTCAGCATGGCCGCAAATCCAAGGGCCAATG
Organism: uncultured Faecalibacterium sp.; assembly: GCA_937917475.1. Taxonomy (GTDB): domain Bacteria; phylum Bacillota; class Clostridia; order Oscillospirales; family Ruminococcaceae; genus Faecalibacterium. The sequence goes on along the minus strand of CALDNF010000134.1, from coordinate 3,937 downwards.
CTTTCTTGTCTGCCAATGCGACCACTGCCGCAAAGGCCGTCATGGCAGTCATCAGCCCGGTCACAGCCACCGTAATGGCGATCACACCTGCCGCACTGCTCAGTTTCATCTTGCTGGAAGCCGCTGCAACCATTGCCATGCCTGCCATGATGCTGACCAGATTGATCATCACCACACCAAGGCCCGACAGGTCCGGCAGCTGTGCCAGTCCTTCCATCGCCTTGGCAATGATCCACACGCCGCTTGCCATCGCAAGGAACGTCGGTGCCGCCCAGCCGGTCACGCCCCCGATCTGTTTCTGGATCATGGCCATCACCCCGGCCATGGCGGTCAGGGCAAGCCCCATCACGATCACACCGTCTGCGCCCCGGTTCAGGGCATCGGGGTCGATCTCGCTCAGAGATTTTACAGCACTTGCTGCGATCCGGAGGGCTGACCCCATGGCAACAAGTTCCACTGCCATCGGCAGCAGGGTGTTCTTTCCGATCACCTTACCGCCTTCTACTTCCAGCAGCTTGGCGGCCTTTCCAAGTCCTGCCATCAGGGCAATGGTACTCATGATGCCGGTGGCAAAGGCCGCCACATTCGCTGCCACGTCGCCGGTGGTCAGTGTCTCCGTCAGCGTTGTCATGCTCTTTGTGATGCTTGCAATGCCGATGCTCATGGCAAGGATCGCCGCTGAGAAACTCAACATCACGCCGGAAAGCTGCACCAGCTTCTTTCTGTCAAGGTCACTCAGGGACTTCGAGATGTTCCGGGCCGTCAGGTTCAACGCCACAAACGCTGCCCCGATCACGGCGACCCCTGCCGCCAGATGGGGAAAATCCACAAGGCTCATGACGTACAGGGCCCCTGCCAGCATCAGGATACTGGTGGCCATGACCTTAAGGAAGTTGTTATTTTGATTTTTCTTCCAGGTATTGATCGCCCCGGTCAGTGCTTTGAAGGAGCCCGACATGCTGTCCAGCAACTTGGTCAGTGGGTCTTTCAGCAGGTCCTTGAAACTCTTGAACGCCTTTGCCACCTGCGTGATTGAGTAGGCCATCAGCCCAACATCGATCAGGCTCAGCAGCCGGTAGATGTCTGTTCCGCTCACGGAATCAAGCCCGGCTTTCAATGCCGTAAAGAACTCGGTGATGGGGGTCAGTGCGTCTCCGCTTTTCTCTCCAAGATCGGAGAGGTCCTTTTTAAAACCGGTGCTGAACTCGCTCCATACCGTTCCGATCCGCTTCGGCATCTCGGCAATGCTGGCGGCGATCTCATCAAAAGTTGGCAGATGCTTCTTGATAAAATCCTTTCCGTACTGCCCAAGCTCTCCGATGCCGGTAATGATGCCGTAAAATGCAGTTTCCAGTGCACTGGCCATGACTGCGCCCTTTTCGGCGATCGATGCAAATACCGGTGAGATTCCGCTCAGGGTCTCTTTTGTTTTTCTCAGCAGCCCGGAAAGGAGCCCCTCTCCGTTTTCCAACCCCTCAAACCAGCTGGTAAACCCGGAAACCAGTTTCGTGCCTTTCATGGCACTTCCCAGACTTTCCAGTGGACTCAGCAGTTTCTTTGCAGCGGCTCGGATGCCGTCCAGTTTTTCGTCAAAGCTCCCGGGTCCGGGCAATGCCTCGGATACTGCGGTTCCAAATTCGCCAAGCCCCGCCGTGATGCCCAGCAGAGCATTGACCAGCGGCTTGGCTGCATCCAACAAAAGCGCAGCCGCCGTCTGTCCAAGCTTCACCAGCTGGCGTACCGGGGTCAGCAGCGCATTCACTGTCTTGAAGAAAGCGGTAAACGTCGCTTTGATCTTCTCCGCCGCCTCGTCGCTGATGATGAGCTTCTTCGTCAGGTTGTCCAGCCCTTCGGCAAAACTGTAGATCTGTTTGCTGTTGGCTGGGGCAAATACTTCATGGAAGGCTTCTACGATGGGTCCCACCACTTTTTCAATGGCGTCCCACAGGTTCCACAGGCTCTGGGTCAGATGCTCCCGGCCCGAAAGCTCGTGCATCTTTCCGCTGTACTCTTCCAGATCCAGCGTGCCGTCACGGATGGCTTCGTTTACTTTCAGCAGGGCCTCGTAGTCCCTCTGCCAGTATTCTGCCTCCTCCTTGCTCAGGGTACCGGCATCCAGCCGGGCCTTCATGACAGCGGTGGTCTCTTCCAGATTCTTCTGTAAGAACTTTGCATCCACGCCGCTGTTTCGCAACGCTTTGCCAAAACTGCCCGCCTCTTCGATCTCCTCCTCGGTGATCATTCCGGAGGCAATGGCGGTCTTTTGCAGGGTCTCGGTGTACACGTCTGCCTGATCGCCCAGTCGCTCCCGCAGCTGGGTCAGTCCGTCGTCCAGTCCGCCCTTCAGACGCTTCTGCAAGTCATCAATAGGTGGTACGAAAATGTCGTATAAACGGTTCGCCAGTTCAGTCCATGTGTCGGTGGCTTCTTCTTTGTTGCCAAAGAGCGTCTCAAAGACCTTCATCCAGCCCGAGCTCACAGCGTCTTTTGTGCTGTCGATCGCTTCGGCAAAGCTCTTTGCCTCCTGTGCGGATTTAAAGGCTTTTACTGCAACATCATCGTAACTGTCCGCCAAAGCTTCAATGGCTTCGCTGGCCGTGTCGTATTCACCGGCGTTCACCGCTTGGTAAGCCGCTTCGGTCAGGGCTGCAAACTTCGCAAAGCCCTTCTCCATCACCTCGGTGGTGGCCCACTTTTTCTGCAAAGTACTGCCAAAGGTGCCGGTGGTCACTTCTCCCTCTTTCAAGGTGCCCAGCTCTACCGCCGTGTCGATCAGGGTCTGCTTCAGTTGCTCTGAACTGACATTTGCACCCTCTACGCTCTTCCAGTCGATCCACTGCAATGCGCCTGTGCCATAACTCTGGGAAAGGTTGTAAATTACCCGGGAAAACTCGGTCGCACCCTTACCTGCATACGCTGTGGCGTTGGCAATGCCCTCGATCATGGGGATCAGGTTCTCGATCTTACCGCCATTACTGGTCAAAGTGGCCAGTGCGCTGGTCATATCCGTAAAACTGTAACTGGTCTCATCCGAAAACCACATCAGCTTCGCAAGGTAACTGTTCGTCTCGTCGATGCTCTTACCAGTTGCGTTCATGATGGTCTGGACCGAGCCGGCTTTCTGGGTGTACTTGTCCCAGCCCGAGGCCACCTGATCCACGCTCAGGCTCTTCACCAGTTTTTCTCCGGTCCGGATCGCCTGCTCGGTGATATGGCTCAGGGCCGTCATGGCCACCACGTCAAGGGCGTTGAACTTCACCTGCACCCGGTCCAGTGCCGAGCTCATGTCGGCAAAGTCCACTTTTTCCGAGGCTGCGGCAAGATTTTCGAGCCCTTCTTCGGCCCCTTTCATCCGCAGCTTTTCTTTCAGCCTGTCCAGAGTGCTCATGGTCTGGCGTGTGCCCTTCTCAAACTGGGCATTGTCAAACCGCATTTCTACCACACGCTGATCTACCTGCGTGCTCATCCCCGCTTTACCTCCTCCCATGCCTTTGCTGCGATCTCGTCAAAGATCGGCTGCATCGCCGGGTTGATGTAGTCACGTCCTTCCACATACCCGCCGTTTCTTGTTCCGTGTCCGTATTGCAGGATCACCGCAATGGGCACACCGTCCACGATGTTCGAGTTCAGCCATGTGATCACCGCACGGTCTTTCCCTCTCGTCACCCGGTAGTACCAGCTGGCCGCCGTGGTGCCGGTGGCTTTCGGGGTGGCTGCGGCCAACGCTTCCACGCCCTTCTGTCCGTACCGCTCCAGCATCGCATCCAGCTTCCCGGCCCGGACGTTCTTCAAAAATTTCTCCGTCTTCCCAAAATTCCCCTTCTGCCTGAAGATGATGATCTTCGCCATATCTCCCACCTGCCCTGCACCGCAGGGCCCGCCATTTTGAAATAAACCTCTCACCGCTCCATCCCACTTCGTGGGCGTGTCACGGAGC
>CALDNF010000133.1 GCA_937917475.1 uncultured Faecalibacterium sp. | reverse complement strand
ATCCACGATGCCCTTGACGAAGCTGAAGTAATCGGGCAGCAGGTCGGCACACTTTTCCATGATGAGAACACCGGATGCATACAGGGCCAGACCTTTTTCGTAGTCCTTGGTGTAGAAATCATAGGGACGGTGGCTGGGCACAAAGAGCAGAGCATTGTAATTTGCGGTGCCCTCGGTGCGGCTGACAATGACCCGGGCGGGATCGGCATAATCGTTGAACTTGTCCTTATAGAAGTTTGCATACTCCTCATCGGTCACTTCGCTCTTCTGCTTTTTCCAGATGGGCACCATGCTGTTCAGGGTCTCAAGCTCGGTGTAAGTCTCCCACTCAGGCTTGTAATCCTCGGGCTTGGGGTCGGGTTCCGGCTTCTGACGGCTCTTCTCCCGCTCCATCTGGATGGGATAACGGACATAATCGCTGTACTTCTTGACGATGGCGACGATGCCGTACTCGTTGACAAAGTTGTCATACTTATCGGTATCGGTGTCCGGCTTGATGTGGAGGATGATGTCGGTACCGACCGTTTCCTTCTCAGCGGGGTTCAGCTCATAGCCGTCAGCACCGCTGGACTCCCACTGCCAGGCCTGATCGGAGCCATAAGCCTTGGAGATGACGGTGACCTTGTCGGCTACCATGAAGGCGGAGTAGAAGCCTACACCGAACTGACCGATGATGTCAATGTTCTCATCCTTATTGTCCTTTTTGAAGTCCAGCGAACCGGAGTGAGCGATGGTGCCCAGATTCTGCTCCAGCTCTTCCTTGGTCATGCCAATGCCGTTATCAGAGACTGTCAGGGTCCGATTGTCCTTGTCGAGGGTCAGCAGGATGCGGAAATCGCCCTTGTTCATCCCGACGGAAGGATCGGTCAGGCTCTTATAGTAAAGCTTGTCGATGGCGTCCGAAGCGTTGGAGATGAGCTCCCGCAGAAAGATCTCCTTATTGGTATAGATGGAGTTGATCATCATGTCCATCAGCTTTTTGCTTTCAGCCTGAAATTCTTTTTTCGCCATAATACAAAACCTCTTTATCCTTAAAATGTGCGCTGTCATCCGGAGCCAATAGGTCCTGATGATTTAGCACTCATATCTTACGAGTGCTAATATACACCGCTTTGCAGGGAAAATCAAGCCCTTTCATAAAAAGTTTAAAATTGCATCCGGGAAAGCACCGGAACGCTTTACTTTACCGCAGCAAAGCACTATAATAAGGTCGTTACCCAAAGGAAGAGGAGGAGCGCAGAAATGCAGCAGAAGAAATTTGCATTGTCCGGCGGAGGAGAACTGACAGTCTGGCTCCGGGATGCTGCACCTGCCATGCCGGATGCGATTCTGCGTCCAGGGGTGCTGGTGGTGCCCGGCGGCGGATATCAACATGTCAGCCCCCGGGAGGGGGACCCGGTGGCCCTCCAGTTTGCCGCAGCGGGTTACCACACCGCTGTCTTACACTATACTGTGGGGGCAGGGGCACAGAACTTTCTGCCCCTGCGGCAGATCAGCGAGGCCATCGGACTGCTGCGGGAAAATGCAGCGGAATGGAACATTCTGCCGGATAAGATCGCCGTCTGCGGCTTTTCGGCGGGCGGACATCTGGCCTTGTCCGCGGCAGTACTGTCCCTGCCCGGCGGGGAAGCGCAGCATCGGCCTAATGCGGTATTGCTGGGATATCCGGTCATCTCGGCAGGGGAATATGCCCACAGGGGTAGCTTCCGGATGCTGAGCGGCAGTGACGACCCGGTGGACTGGAAGCCCTTCTCACTGGAAGATAAAATCACGGCTGAGGTCCCGCCGGTCTTCGTCTGGCATACCATGGAGGATGAAACGGTCCCGGTGGAAAATACTCTGCTGCTGGCCGGCGCACTCCGCCGGGCGGGTGTGCCCTGTGAAGTGCATCTGTTCCAGAAGGGAGCTCACGGCAGCAGCATCAGCACACCGGAAGTCAATGCTGCTGACCCGCACCGGAATCATTGGGTAAAGCTGGCTCTGGAATGGCTGGGCGAAACCTTTCAGACTTACTTCTGATTTGAGCATAGCTACAAAAAATTTAAGAAAAATAGTTGACCTGTACAAAGTTTTGAAGTATACTGGTCAGCGGAGACAAACAAGGGGACAGATCCCCCTTGAGGAAAGAGGAATTGGAATATGTCGATGAATCCGCAGACGCCGAAGATCTCCGTCAAGGACCTGCTTATGCAGGCGTTTTTGACCGGCTGGGAGCTTTCCGACAAGAGCATCTCGCAGGACGAATACCTTCAGAGCTCGATCGATGTGATCGAGATGCTGCAGGTGGAGCCCGAAAATCTCTACGCTGAGGAGGGCCTTGGCCTGCCCGACGGGGAGGAAGTGGATCATCTGGATGATCTGCTCCGTGCCGACGGCCAGTGGCTGTATTACGGTGTGGAGGCAGAAAATTTCTTCCTGATCCAGTGGTATCCGGATGAAGCTTCCGCAAAGGCAAAGCTGGCGGATCTGGAAGCTCTGGGAGATGGCAAACAGTACCTTGTGGATCTGAGCCTTGAGCGGGAGCATGACTCTCTGGCTGAAAACTTCGGCAGCTCCAATCCGGTCCAGCTCCGCTCCTGAACGCAATGTTGTTTTTATAAGATCCGATGAGAGGATCGAAAGGGAACCTGACGAATGCAGCTTTCTGAAATCGAACGTGAAAGCCTCACTGCCATTCTGGAAAAATACGACCGGCATCCTGAAGTGCAGCGGATGCGGGAGTTTATCCAGCATGGTTCGGTGACCACTTACCAGCATTGCAAGAATGTGGTGCTGGTCAGCTTCTGGATCAATCGCAGGCTTCACCTCAACGCCGATGAGACTTCGCTGGCAGTGGGTGCTTTCCTGCATGATTTTTATCTGTACGACTGGCATAAAAAGGGCACTTTCCACGGCCTGCACCGCCTGTTTGAGATGCATGGCTTCTCCCACCCGGGCTCGGCCTGCCTCAATGCCCAGAACTATTTCAAGATCACGAAAAAAGAACAGAACATCATCTCGAGCCATATGTGGCCGCTGACCTTCCGTCATGTTCCTACCTGCCGGGAAGCCGTCATCGTTTGTCTGGCCGATAAGTACTGTGCCATTGTCGAGAGTATGTTCCAGCGCACCCGAGTCGCCGACACGGATGCAGAGGACAACGAGTGGTAACACCGCTCTTGCCCGGATGTTGATGAGAAAGGGATGTTTTCAATGAATCAGGAAACTGCCTGTGGCGTCAGCCAGCAGCAGCTTGAAAAATTTGCCGCCGATTTTGAATCGCAGCGTGCAAACCTCGTAGCGATGAACGCCGTGACCGCCAATGGTCTGCTGGGCTCGGCTGTTAACCGCACCGCTGCTCAGAACGATGTACATGAATTCTCCATTAGTCTGGAACAGGGCGAGATCACCAACCAGAAACAGAGCGGCCGCTGCTGGATGTTTGCAGCCCTCAATACCATGCGGTATCAGGTGATGAAGAAGTATAACCTCAAGACCTTTGAGCTCTCGCAGGCTTATCTGTTCTTCTGGGACAAGCTGGAAAAATCCAACTACTTTCTGGAAAGCATCCTTGAGACCGCAGAGCTGCCCACCGGCAGCCGTCTGGTCTCCTACCTGCTCACCGCTCCGGTGGGAGATGGCGGACAGTGGGATATGCTCTGCAATCTGCTGGAAAAATACGGCGTTGTGCCCAAGACGGCGTACCCGGAGTCCAAGTCTTCTTCCGCCAGCCGGGAGATGGACAGCGTGCTCACCGAAAAGCTGCGGGAGGATGCCTGCATCCTGCGCCGGATGTATAAAGAACATCTGGACGAGGAAGCTCTGCGCCTGCGCAAGGACGAGATGCTGAATGAGATCTACCGTCTGCTCTGCATCTGCCTTGGAGAGCCTCCCAAGACCTTTACCTTTGAGTATCGGGATGCCGACAAGAACTTCCACCGGGAGACCGGTCTGACCCCCAAGACCTTCTTTGAAAAGTATGTGGGCCTTGACCTGAAGGATTATGTCAGCCTGATCAACGCTCCTACGTCTGATAAGCCGTATGGCCACAGCTATACCGTGAAGTATCTGGGCAATGTCCGGGAGGGCCGCCCGGTGCGGTATCTGAACCTGCCCATCGAAGAGCTGAAGAAGGCTGCCATTGCACAGATGCAGGACGGTCAGCCGGTCTGGTTTGGCTGCGATGTGGGCAAGCACTCGGAGCGGGATACCGGCATTATGGATCTGGATATCCGCAGTCTGGAAAATCTGCTGGATACTCAGTTCACCATGACCAAGGCAGAGCGACTGGATTATGGTCAGAGCTTGATGACCCACGCCATGGTATTTCAGGGCGTAAATCTAGACGACAACGGCCAGCCTAACCGCTGGCGGGTGGAGAACAGCTGGGGCAAAGACCCGGGCAAGGATGGCTACTATGTCATGACAGACCGCTGGTTCGATGAATATATGTACCAGATCGTCGTGAACAAAAAGTACCTGACGACAGAGCAGTTGGTTGCTTATAATGCCGAACCCATTGAGCTGGAGCCTTGGGACCCCATGGGCTCTTTGGCGATTACCGATTAAGAGACAGATATGAAAAGAACCGATGCAGCGTAAAAACTGCGTCGGTTCTTTTTGCGCTTTATTACAGTTTTTTGTAACCTGCCGGTTCGTCATCTTTGCAGCGGCGTTCCATCAGATAGGTGTCCAGCCAGCGGCCATGACAGTCCCGGGCGATCCGTTCCCGACGGCCCACCAGCCGGAACCCGCACTTGGCGTGAAGGCGGCGGCTGGCCTCGTTGTCCTGCAGCACCGTAGATTGCAGCGTCCAGTAACCGGCCTGTTCTGCGGCCTCGCAGAGGGCGGTCAACAGGTGATAGCCCAAGCCCCGGCCCCGGAATTTCTCACCAACATAGATGCTGACTTCTACGACACCCCGGTAGCACCACCGGGGGTCTACCCGGTGCAGGGCGGTCCACCCGGCCACGACACCGTCGTCCAGCACCACAAGGCGGCAATCCTTGGTGTGGGAAGCATCCCATGCGGTGTAAGGCGGGCAGTCAGTTTGAAATGTGGCGTGCTCGGTGGCGATCCCCTCTAAATAAATTTTGGAAACTTCATTCCAGTCCTCCGGCTCCATGGGCCGGACTGTTATTTTACTCATGTCCTTTTCCCATTCCCTTCGGGAGCCATCCTGCCCCCGATTCCTTGTTGCGTTAAAGACAGTATAGCAGAATCTGCCCTTCAACACAAGATTATTCCAGCCCGGGCAAAGTGCCCAGCACCGGGATGCCCAGCCCGGCAAGGAAGGCTTGCTTTTCCCGCAGCAGGGAAACGACATCTAGCTCAGCGGGAGTATGGGCATCGCAGCCCACGATAGCCTTGATGGGATACTCGGCGGCGATCTGCCAGAAGGCGTCCGTTGTGTACCCCAGCGTACCATCGCCCCGGTTCTGGCAGGTCAACCCAGCCAGATTATATTCCAGCGGGATATTCAGCCGTGCAGCGGCTTCGCAGATCTCCCGGCTTGAGGCCTCGGCGTCGGCATCAAAGGCGGTCCAACGGTTCAGGCAGATGTCCGGGTGGGCAAGGCAGGCATACAGCCCGGTCTCAAGGCCTTCCACAACCTGCTCGGCATAGCGGCGCAGGTCGGCACCGCTTTCGGGCCGGCCAAAATAGCGGCCGGTCTCATCGGTAGTGTCGTAGTGGCAGCCAAAGATCAGATATTCGATGCCCAGCCGCTCTTTTTCTTCCTTCAGCCAGGGAAGATAGGCCGGGAAATATTCGGCTTCCAGCCCGATGTGGATGTGGAGCTGGTCGGCGTATTTTTCCCGCAGTGCGGCAAGGGTCCGGACATAGCCTTCCAGTTCTTCGGGCAGCATCCGGATCCGGCTGACAAAGCCGGGGTCGGCGTAGGCCCAGGGAGTGTGGTCTGAAAAACCAAGCACCTGATAGCCGCAGCGCAGGGCGGTCTGAATGTATTCTTCCTCCGTGCCCTCGGCGTGATGGCAGCGGGTGGTGTGGGTGTGGTAATTGGTCAGAAGCGGCAATGGCATGGTTCAACCTCCTGCACGCAGATTTGTTTTGACAATCGGTGCGGTTGTGATACAATACATATTATAAGATACAACTGCAGAGTTCCGGACAAAAACTTATTATAGCCCCATTTGCACGGAATTGCAATCGGCTGTGGGCGGGAAACTCTGCTGCGGAAAATAAAAAGGAAGACATCCGTTATGAAGTTGAAACGAGTTCTGCTCTGTATTGCTCTGCTGGTCTGTCTGCTGACCCTGCCGGTCTATGCAGATACCGCAAAGGGCGAACCAAACATCACACCGGAGACCACCATGAAGGAGATCCGGGAGAATCCGAGTATTCAGGGATCCGGAATATCTACCTATATCCATGTGTGGGAGCGAGACTGTGAAAAATTGAGTACAAGCAAAGACAACTGGACATTGGAATATGCAGTTGGCTCGGAGTCGGTGGAGAGTTGCGCAGCAGGGCTGAACTATATTATTGAGACATACAATGCTGGAACACAGGTGACATATAAACTTTATACGGAGGAAGAAATCAAGGCGGAGAAATCCCGAGATCATGTGGAACTGTATTATTTTCCGGCAGACAGGCCGAACGCAAGGTATGCAGTGGTTCTATCCGGAAACGCCTTGATCTATGACGGAGAGTTCCGAGGTGGAGCGTCAACAGCTTGGGAACTGCACCAGAAAGGCTACGCTGTTTTCTCCCTGCGCTATCGCATTGGTTGGGAAGCGAGTGATAACGCACCGCTGGAAGACCTTGCCCGGGCAATTCGGCTTATCACGGACAATGCGGAAAAATTTGGCGTCCGAACAGATGGTTACGCATTGATTGGATACTCCTCAGGCGGTCAAATCGCTGGTGTCTTCGCAAATGCAGATGTCGGATACGGAAAATATGGTGTCCCCAAACCGGGTGTGTTATTGATGGGATATCCTATCAACAATTTCAATGAGGCAAAACCAGTCTACAATATCCTATTGGATGGAGGTACAGGTTTCAATCATTATTATGATTACAATATTTCAGACTGCGTGACGCTGGATTATCCGCCAACATATTTCTGGTATGGTGACGATGATAATGTTCTAAAACTTTTCAATTACTGGAAACAGGGACCGGCACTAAAAAAAGCATTAGAGAAAAATGGTGTTCCGTATCAGGTGCATGTATATAAAAGCGTGCCGCATGGTACAGGAGTAGCAGCAGGCACCGACGCTGATGGTTGGCTGAACGAAGCCGTTGCGTTCTGGGAAGCGCATACGGGAGAATGATACATATTTAAAAAAGAGGGGCGAAAACAATGAGAGACTGGAACGAGACGTTCCGGAGCCTGAATGTGGGCCTTCCGGATGATGTGGAGCGGCTGAAGGCCGCTGGTTACTGCGAGGAAGCCATTCAACGAATCGACGAATATCTTGCGGAAGATTGGACAAAAACGCAAAATTCCCCGGCGGTGCAGAAAGAGCCAAAGCCCGCAAACCCTACCCCCAAGGGAGTAAATGCCCTGCGGGATGCTCTGCTGGTCCAGAAAGAGATCCTTCGCCGTTTGCCGGAAGAGTACTGCTGGACGGAGGACGCGGCCATTGCCCGGATGCAGGAACTGGTGCGGGATTTCACGCCCGGAGAGTTCCGGGACCTGGTGCATCACGGTCAGATCGATTGGCGCTTTGTGGAGGGCAAGAAGCAATATCTTGACCGGTTTGACCAGACCCTCATCGCCACCCACGCCGATCTTGCGGCCCGCTTATTGGACCCGCCTGCCGCAGCCAACGCCGCCCGGGCCCGCCGCCGTGCGGAGCATGAAAAGATGGCCCGGGAAGGGAAATCGGCGGCTCGCATTACCCTGAAAACCAGCATCCGGATGTCAGACGAAGTCTTTGGAAAAGCCCTTGCCAAGGCAAAGCAGGAGGGGAGAGACGCCGTTCATGTCCGGGTCTGGCTGCCCCTGCCTGCGGCCTGTCCTTCCCAGAGTGAGATCAAATTGGAGGCATTCACCCAGCCGCCTGCCCACATTGCGGCAGAGGACGCCGCACAGCGCACGGCTTATTGGGAAGCTGACCTGACCGAAAACCGGACGTTCGGCGCACAGTACAGCTATACCAGCACGGCCTATTATGCAGACCCGATGAAACTCATCCCCTCGCCGGAGCAGCCGGATTTTGACACGCAGGAAGAAGCACCCCATATTGTCTTTACCCCCTACCTGCGGGCGTTGGCAGCCCAGCTGACCGAGGGCGTGAACAGCCCGGCGGAAAAGGCAAAGCGGATCTACGATTATATTACCCTGAATGTCCGGTATCATTACCAGCCGGCCTATTTTGTGCAGGACTGCCTGCCCGACAACTGCGCCCGGAACCGCCGGGGCGACTGCGGCATTATGGCTTTGACCTTTATCACCCTCTGCCGTCTGGTGGGCATCCCGGCGCAGTGGCAGAGCGGGTTGTCGGTATCGCCTGCCGGTGTGGGCAACCACGATTGGGCCATGTTCTACATTGCACCGCAGGGCTGGATGTATGCCGATTGTTCCTTTGGTGCATCCATGGCCCGCAGCGGTGACGAGGAACTCCGGAACCATTACTTTGGAAATCTGGACACCGGACGGATGGCAGCGAACCGGGCGTTTGAGGCCCCCTTCGACCCGCCGATGTACGGCTTCCGGAAGGACCCTTATGACAACCAGACCGGCGAGATCGAAGTGGATGGTGTGGGGCTTTACGGAGAACAGCTCCAGCCGACCAAAGATGTGCTGGACTACGAAATGCTATAAAATGACCGGGCCTCGCTGGTTTCTGGCGGGGCCCGGAATCGTATGGGAGAAACAGAATGGAACTTTTGGCGTTATTGTATACCGTGCTGCTGGTGACCATCTGCCTGCTGCTGGCGGTGCTGCTCCATCGCTCAGGCCGGAAGAATACCGGCGATTACGACGAGCTGAAAAGCTGGATAGAACAACAGCTGAACGCTCAGGCAGCGGAATTTTCCCGCCAGCAGAAAGCCGCCGCAGAGCAGAATTATGCCGCCATCCGCAGCGTCAGCGATACCCTGCAAGCCGCCGTGCAGAATATGAGCACGACGCTGGCCCAGGGCCAGAACGGCCAGCAGCAGACGCTGGAACGGCGGCTGCAGAGCCTTGAGACGGCCAACACCCAGAAACTGGAAGAGCTGCGCCGGACGCTGGCGGAGGGCATGACTGCCCTGCAGGCAGAAAATGCCCGGAAACTGGATGAGATTCGGCACACTGTAGACGAGCAATTGCAGGATACGCTGCAAAAGCGGGTCAGCGAGAGCTTTAAGGCGGTCAATGAGCAGCTGGAACAGGTCTATAAGGGTCTGGGCGAGATGCAGAACCTTGCAGCGGATGTGGGTGGCCTGAAGCAGGTGCTTTCGGGTGTCAAGACCCGGGGAATTCTGGGTGAGATTCAGCTGGGGGCAATTCTGGAAGAGATTCTGGCCCCGGAACAGTATGAGACCAACGTGGCGACCATTCCGGGCAGCACCCAGCGGGTGGAGTATGCCATCAAGATGCCGGGAGCTGACGGCGGCACCGTCTGGCTCCCCATCGATTCCAAGTTCCCCGGCGACACCTACGCCCACTTGCAGGATGCACAGGCCTCCGGTGATGCACAGGCGGTGGAAAATGCCCGCCATGCGTTGGAGCTGGTGCTCCGCAGCGAAGCCAAGGACATCCGGCAGAAGTATGTGGAGCCACCGTATACGACTGCCTTTGGTATCCTCTTCCTGCCCTTTGAGGGACTGTATGCCGAGGTGGTCAACGGCGGGCTGCTGGAAGTATTGCAGCGGGACTATCAGGTGAATGTGGCGGGCCCCAGCACCATGGCTGCTCTGCTGAACAGTTTGCAGATGGGTTTTAAGACCCTTGCCATCCAGAAGCGTTCGGGTGAGGTCTGGCAGCTGCTGGGTGCGGTCAAGACGGAGTTTGATAAGTTTGGGCAGGGGCTTTCCAAGATGCAGCAGCGGCTCCGCCAGACCGACGAAGAGCTGGATAACCTCATCGGCGTCCGCAGCCGGGCCATCAGCCGGAAGCTCCGCAGTGTGCAGTCTCTGGATGAAGCCAGCGCAGCGGCATTGTTGGAACTGGATGACCCTCTCAGTTTGCCTGACGGCAGCCAGCTCCCCCATAGGGGGAGCCCTTGGCAGGACGGTGAAGTGAAATCAAATTGAGGAATGCTTCAGCGAACAAAAACAGAGCGGGCCCTGCGGGGACGGTACACTTGCTGCAAAGGGAAGTCACGCCGCAGACGTGACAAAGAGGCTGGACAAAAAATGAGGCATTGCACTTCCTGCGGGACTGTGCTATAATAAGAATACTTCCTAGTAATATGACAAAAGATTAACGATAAAAACCAATCCAATCAAAAGAAAAGGGGCTGTATTATGAGTGTAAATAAGATCAGTGATGCCGTTCTGGGTGTAGGCGTGGACGATACCACCATTGACCTGTTTGAGAGCCAGTATCCGGTGCCCACCGGCGTCAGCTACAATTCTTATGTGATCCTGGACGAGAAAACGACCATTCTGGATACGGTGGATGCCCGGGCAACGGAGCCTTGGCTGGAGAATCTGGACGAAGCCCTTGCAGGCCGGAAGCCGGAGTATCTGGTGGTCTCCCACATGGAGCCGGATCACGGCGCAAACATTGCCCATCTGGCTGGGCTCTATCCGGAAATGAAAGTGGTAGGCAACGCCAAGACCTTCCTGTACATGGATCAGTTCTTTGGGGCAGACGCCATTGCAAAGGAACGCCGGGTGGTAGTCAAGGACGGTGAGAGCCTGTCTCTGGGCAGCCATACCCTGACCTTCGTCTTTGCGCCCATGGTCCATTGGCCGGAAGTCATGGTCAGCTATGAGTCCAGCGAGAAGATCCTTTTCTCTGCCGATGGCTTTGGCCGGTTCGGTGCAGTGGCACGGTATGACGAGAAAGCAGATTGGGCCAGTGAAGCACGCCGCTACTTCCTGAACATTGTGGGCAAGTACGGCCCGCAGGTACAGGCTCTGTTGAAGAAGGCTGCAGCTCTGGATATCCAGACCATCTGCCCCCTCCACGGCCCGGTACTAACCGGCGACCTGAGCAAGTATCTCAATTATTATGATCTCTGGTCCTCCTACAAGCCGGAGGAGCCGGAAAAGATTCTGGTGGCAAGTGCTTCCATCCACGGCCATACCCGGGACGCCGCCCACACCATGGCGGAAAAACTCCGGGCCAAGGGCGCAAAAGTAGTGGAGATGGACCTGACCCGCACCGATGTTTCCTATGCGGTGACAGAAGCATTCCGCTGCGGCAAGATGGTGCTGGCCTGCGCCACTTATGATGGCTTTCTCTTCCCGCCGATGGAAAATCTGCTGGCACACCTCAAGACCAAAAACTTCCAGAGCCGTACCGTTGGCCTGATGGAGAATGGCACTTGGGCTCCCATGGCCGCCAAGCTGATGAAAGCCGAGCTGGAAGGGATGAAGAATATGACTCTCTGCGAGAATGTGGTCACCATCCGCAGTGCAGCCAATGCCGCCGCCGAAGCGCAGATGGATGCTCTGGCTGACGAGATGCTGGCAAAGTAAAAGAGTATAACAAAAGAGCGATTGCATTTTTCGGTGCAATCGCTCTTTTTGCTTCGGCTGGAAATTATCTGATGCATTTTTTCAAAGCGGCAAGGCCGCTCAGGGCCACCAGTGCACCCAGCAGGATGAGCCCGGCCCCGGCCTGACCGGAGAGATCGCCCACCCAGCCGATGAAGGGACTGGCAGGGATCATCAGCAGGCTGTAGGCCATACTGTCCACACTGATAAGGGTGGCCCGCTGGTCGCTTGGAATGTTGTCGTTGAGTTTCTGACTCTCGTGCAGGAGATAGACTTCCAGCACGCCCTGCACCAGCATCATACTGCAAAGGCTGCCCCAGGCGGGCGCAATGCCTACCAGCAGGGTGCCAAGGCCGCAGAGTAAGGCGCAGGCGGTATAAAAATAGCGGAACGAGTGGGGCTTGAGCCGCCGGGCAATCTCGGTGCCGATGACACAGGCCACGCCGCCCAGCAGCAGAGGCACGAAGAGCAGCGAGGTAGGCCAGCCCAGTTCAATGAGCCGCTGCTGCAGGAACATTTTGGTCAGGTAGCTGGGGATGGAGATGACGGCACTGGACAAAATCAGTTTGACGGCCAGCGGGCAGGTGCGCAGAGCGTGCAGACTGTCCCGCACCAGCTGCCGGAACAGCCGGGGCAGGTCCCGGAAAGTCTGCTGTTCTCGTTCGGCCTGTGCCTCGGTGACGATGGGCTCTTCCATTAGAAGAAAGGAAAAGGCGGAGATGCCTTCGAACAGCGCACTCAGCAGGTAGAACCCGGTGAAATGCAGAAACTGTTCCAATGTGCTGGCAAGGGAGCCGAGAGCGTTTGCAGCCATGGATATTTGAGAGTCGTTGGCGGAGATCTTGATATAATCTCCGGAACGGTCAACCTGTTTCAGGCTGTCGTACAGGAGTGCGGTGGATGTTCCGGAGAACATGGTGGCTGCAAGGGCGTTCAGACCCATGGAAAAACAGATGAAGAAGAGGCTCGGTGCAAAAGCCATCATCAGATTGGCAAGAACCACCAGCATACCGCCGAAAACGAGGGTCTTTTTGCGGCCCAGAAGGTCCGCCGCCATTCCGCTGGGCACTTCGCACAAGAGGCTGACGACGTGGTAAACGCTTTCGGCCAGACCAATCTCCCAGAGGGAAAAGCCCCGGGCCGCCAGCAGGGCCACCCACACGGCGTCGCTGATCCGCAGGCCGGAGAAAAAGCTGGAAATATAAACGCAGCCAAGCTGCTTTTTGATGTTCATTGGGTACGACCTTTCTGAAGAGAGAAAATCTTCCGTCCGGGCTGCACCATGCATTTTTCAGCAGGTGCAGCGGTGCTGTGTACCCTTTTGGCGGAACAAAACAAAAACGCCGCATAGCAAAGCTAAGCGGCGCAAAAAATCATGCTCCACGCTTTGCTGAAAAGAACAATTTACCCAAGACCGCAAGGCCCACCGCCTAAACCAAGAGGCGAAAACTTGCCTGACATGCCAATGACTCGCCCTTTGGGAGAGCTGGCTACGAAGCAGACTGAGAGGGTAAAAAGGGTACACTTCGAACCGGAAAAGCTTAGGGGTTTCCTTTTTTGAAGAAAACATAGCCGTTCCAACCCATCTCAGGTGTACCTTCCTTTCAGTAAAACGTTGTGTTAACCATATCATATCGGGCAGAGAAAAGCAAGCAAAACCTTAAAACTTGTGCAAAAAATGCGGTCCCGGCTTGCAAACGGCGGCGAAATGTGGTAAGATGAATCTCGGTTATGAACCTGAATACTCGAAACGCAGCGACGGAGAGAGTAGGCAGATGTACCACGGCAAAGAGAGAAGCTTCACCGGCTGAAAGGGCTTCCGAGTGGTTGGCTGCTGAAGTTCACTCCTGAGCGGCCGGCCTGAATTTGATGGAGTAGGGCCGGACGGTGCGCCCCGTTACGGCGTTTGAGAGCCGCACCGGGATACCGGAGGCGGAAACCGGGTGGTACCGCGGAGTGAATTTGCGCTTCGTCCCTTGGCTTGGCTGATGCCGGGCCGGGGACGGAGCTTTTTTATTGCTCTGCTGAATAACACGTAAAAATGAGAAGGAGAGAACATCCATGCAAGCAATGATCGACGAGCTGGCAAAACAGGCGGCTGAAAGCCTGAGCCAGGTCTCTTCCAAAGAAACGCTGGCTACTTTCTGGCAGGAATATCTGAGCAAGAACGGCAAGATCCCCGCCCTGATGAAGAATCTGCGCAGTGTTGCGCCCGAAGAACGCCCCGCCATGGGCAAGATCATCAATGAGCTCAAGGCAAAGGTACAGGCAGACTATGATGCTGCCGCTGCAAAGGTCAAGGAGGCAGAGCTGGCGGCCCGCAATGCCGCTGAAACTGTGGATATCACCCTGCCCGCAAAGACCCGGGCTGTGGGTGGCCTGCACCCTCTGACGCTGGTCACCAACCAGATCATTGACGTGTTCTCCGGCATGGGCTTTGCCGTGGCGGATGCACCTGAGATCGAGGATGACGACCACAACTTTACCCGTCTGAACGTGCCCAAGGACCATCCCGCCCGGGATATGCAGGATACCTTCTATCTGTCCGATGAATTCCTGCTCCGCACCCAGACCTCCGGCGGTCAGATCCGCACGATGGACTCCCAGAAGCCGCCCATCAAGGTGCTGATCCCCGGCCGTGTGTTCCGTTCGGATTCCGACGCCACCCATAGCCCCATGTTCCATCAGATGGAGGGCCTTGTGGTGGATAAGGGCATCACGCTGGGCGATCTGCAGGGCGCACTGAACACCTTCGTGCAGAAGCTGTTCGGCAAGGATACCCGCACCCGCCTGCGTCCGTCCTACTTCCCCTTCACCGAGCCCAGCGTCGAGGTGGATGTGAGCTGCTTTGAGTGCGGCGGCAAGGGCTGCCCCCTGTGCAAGCACACCGGCTGGATCGAGGTGCTGGGCGGCGGCGTCGTCAACCGCA
>CALDNF010000132.1 GCA_937917475.1 uncultured Faecalibacterium sp. | reverse complement strand
GACGTGATTAAGGAGAGCGCCCAGCTGGCCATCACCTATGCCCGGGTCCACGCCGCTGAGTACGGCATCGATCCCGAACGGCTCAAGAAGTGCGACCTGCACATCCATGCCCCGGAAGGTGCCGTGCCCAAGGACGGCCCCTCCGCTGGTGTCACCCTGACCACGGCCCTCATCTCCTGCCTGTCCGGCATCCCGGTGCGGGGCGATGTTGCCATGACTGGTGAGATCACCCTTCACGGCAATGTGCTGCCCATCGGCGGCCTGCGGGAAAAGAGTATGGCGGCATACCGTGAAGGCATGAAGACTGTGCTGATTCCCAAGGACAATGTTTCCGACCTTTATGAGGTGGATGACGAAGTAAAGAAGAACATTGAGTTCCTGCCTATGTCCAATCTGGCGCAGGTGCTCAATGCGGCTCTGCTCCGGCCCAAGGCTGCCGCCGCCGCAAATCACCGTTCCCATGCCAAAAAGGCAAAACCGGCCGAAAAGCCCGCAATGCCGCAGGAAAAGCCGCAGCCGGGTGCTGTCTGCTGAGAGAACAGGAGGGTCTATGAACTACAACAAAGCCGATTTTATTGCAAGCTATGGCATTTCCAGCCAGCTGCCCGAAAGTGACCGCCCGGAGCTCAGCTTTTCGGGCCGGTCCAATGTCGGCAAATCCAGCCTGATCAACAAGCTGTGCAACCGCAAGAACCTTGCCCGGGTGTCCAGTACGCCGGGCAAAACCGCTACCATCAATTTTTATTCGGTGGACAATTGTTATTTCGTGGATCTGCCGGGCTATGGCTATGCCAAGGTCAGCAACGCTGACCGGGAGCGGTGGGATGACCTGATCAACAGCTATTTTGAGGCACAGCGGCATCACACTCTGCTGGTGCAACTCATCGACTGCCGCCACGCCCCCAGTGCCGATGACTTACAGATGCTCAAGTATCTGCATTACCACGACATCCCCTTTGTGGTGGCTCTGACCAAGGCCGACAAGCTCAAAAAGAGCCAGCTGGCCAAAACACAGGAAGAGTTTGAGACCATCTGCCGCCCCTATGGCTGTCAGAAGGTCGTGCTGACCAGCGGCGAAAGCGGCTACGGCATCCCGGAACTGCAGGCGGTGCTGGATGCTGCTGTGGCGGCAGAATATGAGGCGGAGGACGCAGAGTAAGCCATGGCCTACAACGAATTTGCCTACTTCTACGATGAATTCAACGGCGAAGCCGACTACGATGCCCTTTATGCCCAGATCAAAAAGGAACTGGATGCTCACGGCATCCGGGACGGTATTCTGGCGGACTTGGGCTGCGGCACCGGTGAACTGACCCTGATGCTGACGCAGGCCGGTTATGATATGATCGGCATTGACCAGTCCGAAGAGATGCTCTGTGTAGTCCGGGATAAGGCCGAGCAGCTGGGACTGTCCGGCAGACTGCTCCTGCTTCGGCAGGACCTGCTGAAACTGGATCTCTATGGAACCATCCGGGGTGCGGTATCCACCTTTGATACCTTCAATCATATCCCGGATCTGGATACCGCTATCAAAAATGCGGGCTTTTTCATGGAAAAGGGAGGGGTGTTCCTCTTTGATATGAACACCCCCTATAAACACCAGAAAGTTCTGGGAGAAAATGAGTTCACCTTTGAAGAAGAAGACGCAGCCTGTGTCTGGCGCAATCATTACAGCGAAGAAGACCGCCGGGTGGAGATCAATGTGGATATCGACTACCGGGAGACCGGAGAGCATTTCCACGAGCAGTTCTATGAGTACACCTATGATCTGGATACCATCAAAGCCAGCTTGGAAAAGCACGGCTTTGTGCTAGAAAGTGTCTGCGACGGCGAGACTTTCGGCCCTCTGACCGAGGAAAGCCAGCGGTATTTCTTCTGCGCTGTCAAGCAGTACACTCAATTGGAGGAAACGTAATATGTCACATCTGATTCGGGGGCTGTCGGAAAACGGCGGCATCGTGTTCTGCGGCATCGATTCGACCGAGATCGTCCGCACAGCGGAAAAGCTGCATACCACCAGTGCCACCTGCAGTGCCGCTCTGGGCCGCCTGCTGACCGGCGCATCCATGATGGGGTCCATGCTCAAGGACGACGGCGATTCTGTCACCCTGCGTGTTTCGGGCAACGGCCCCGCAGGTGTCGTCATTGCCTGCACCGATGCAGTGGGCAATGTCAAAGGCTGCATCGACCATCCGCTGGTGGAGCTTCCGCCCCGGGCTGACGGCCATCTGGACGTGGGCGGGGCTGTAGGCCGGGACGGTGTGCTGACGGTCATCCGGGACAATAAGCTTCAGAAGGAGCCCACCGTGGGTCAGGTGCCCCTTGTTTCCGGTGAAATTGCCGAGGATATCACCAGCTACTACGCTTACAGTGAGCAGGTGCCTACCGTCTGCGCTCTGGGTGTTCTGGTGGACAAAGACCTGTCCATCCTCTGCGCCGGCGGCTATCTGCTCCAGCTTTTGCCCGGTGCGACCGATGAGGAGATCACCCAGCTGGAAAAGAACATTGCGGCCATGCCCTCGGTCACTGAAATGCTCCATGCAGGCAAAACTCCGGAGGACATGATGCAGCTTGCTTTGGCAGGCTTTGCACCCAATGTTCTGGATGAGCGGGAAGTTCATTACCAGTGCGATTGCAGCTGGGAGCGTACCGAGGAGATGCTTCTGAGCCTGGGCCGCAAGGAACTGGAAAAGCTTCGGGATGAAGACCCGCATTGTGAAGTCGTCTGCCACTTCTGCCATAAGAAATATGAGTTTGACCTCAATGAGCTGGTAGAAAAGGCGGTGGAAAAAGCCGAACCGAAGGCTTGATTTTTAATTATCTGAAAAAACCGGCAGCAGGCTGCGTAAAAGCGAGCCCGCTGCCGGTTTTTTCAGCCGCAGATGTCTGCAATGACGGTGTAGACTACAGTATAATGAAGCGTATCATCTGCGATGGAACGATCTTCTTTTCGAGCAATCTGCTCGGCATCCGGATATTCTGCCCGCAATGCCTGCAGGCTGTGCAGTCGGGCAAGGGCAAGAGCCTGTTCTTCGGTATAGGTAAGCGGATGTTCCTCCCGGGTGTAAAAAGTAGTTTCTTCTACAAGGCAGGGAAGCTTGAGCCCCAAAATCTCGGGTTGAAAGTGCCGGGAAACGATCCGGCTGTTTTCCGCAGGGTTTGCGGGCCAGGTTGGCAGAGTGAGCGAAAGACCCAAAAGCCGCAGCTGATACTTCGTATAGCTCTGCCCGGTCAGCTGTTTCGTGGAAACGGAAAGAGGAATATCCTGCACATTGACCCACTCAAACTGTGCCTGTACCATCCCGGCGGCGGGTTGAAAGATCAGTGTTCCGTCCCGTTCACTCCGTGCGGTACCGATCAGACCCTGTCCGGGCTCTACCGTCTGCCCGGGCACAACCAGCATCGTTCCGCTGACCAGTTCAGTCCGCACGACCGTACCCGCTGTGCGGGCCCGAAGCCCCTGCAGGCTTCCGGCGGCAATTTCGGGTACCGGCTTTGCGGCAGCGGTTTCCACCACCAGCCGCCCATCCTGAAAGTTCAAACTTGCCCATGAGAATTCTCCGCTCTGCAAAAGGCTGTATTCTCCGGCGGCAAGCAGGCTTTCGGTAACATGCGTTCCCGGAGCAAGACCGGTTTCTTCCCGCAGGATCTTTTCAGCCCGTGCCCATTGCCCGACCATCATTTCGGTGGGAAAGACTGCCCAAACGAACCCCTGTGTCCAGAGCAGGAAGGGAATAAAAATTGCGGCCCCAGCCCAGAGCCCGGCCCGGCGGAACAGGGGGCGGAGACGGAAAAACAGCCCCCTCCGCCGCAGGATGCGAAGCCGTGTCCGGCGTTTCCGGGCAAATACGGTGAGCTTTAAGTAATTTGGTGCGGCACAGCGGGCAGTAAATCCGCCGGGAGTGGGCAAAACGGAGGAAAGATGAAGCCCCTGTGCCGCTGCTGCGGTCAGCAGGCCGTCGGTATCGCCGTTCCGTGCCTCAAAAAGAACCCCTGCCCAGAACAGTTCTGCATCCATTCGTTTCTCCCTCATTCGTCTGAAAAATCGGTGCGGAGGATCTCGCCACGCAGGGTGATCCGGTGAGCCCCCAGCGTTTCGATCCGAAGCCCATCGCCGTAGATGGTCAGAGTTCTGCGCCCAAGCTCCAGACAGAGCTTTTCCTCGCTGTAGGTGCGGATGCGTCGGAAGTGCTCTACTTCCAGCGTTTTTCCCCGCCAATAAATGCAGGGCTGTCCATAAAAACCGTTGGGCGGCTGACGGAACAACCGTTGGAGCCACCTCATGGGTGAGGGCCGGTTCTCAGATCTCTTTGTCACACCGCTCCCTCCCATGCGCAAATTTTCCCCGAACGTTACATATATATGGAACCGGAGGGTGTGCGTATGAATCTCAGGGAGAAAATCTCGGCATTTCTGCTTTTTGTGCTGGCCTGTTTTACCGGTCTGCTGCCCTTTGCGGCTCCGCAGGCCTGCGCACAGGCATTGCAGGAAGGACTTGCCCTCTGTTCCGGGCCGCTGATGCTTTCACTGGCTCCCTTTCTGGTGGTATCGGCTCTGCTCATCCGCTGCCCGGCTGGGGAGCTGCTGGGTCTTCCGTTCCGGCCAGCCGTCCGGTTGATGGGCTTGGGCAAGTGTACCGCCTGCGCCGCCCGGGTGCTGCTCATCGGCTTTCTGGGCGGGTTTGCCCCGGCAGCTCATGCGGCAGCGCAAGCGGTGCAAACCGGACAGCTGACGGCAGAACAGGCCGATACGCTGCTTCCGGCCTGCGTCTGTTCCGGCCCATCTTTCGTGATTTTGACGGTGGGCCAGCATCTTTTGGGCAGCCGGGAACTTGGGGCCTGCCTGTTTGCGGCGCAGGTACTGGCCGGGTATCTCTCGGCGGCGGTGCTTGCAAGGCTTTGCCCCTGTAAAGGCAGATCCGGGACAGAAAAAAATACTCCTGCTGCGCCGGTCCGGCTGGATCGGATCGTTGCAGACTCTACAATGACGTATCTGAAATTGTGCGGTTTTGTGCTTTATTTCCGGATGCTGGCAACGGGCCTTGGTGCAGTGTTTCCGCCGGGGGCAGCACTTTTGGGTGCGATACTGCTGGAAGTCTGTTCCGGCTGCGACCTTGCATCCCGCACGGGATTGTGGGGCAGTACTCTTTGCTGCGCCGCCCTCAGTTTGCAGGGGCTTTCGGTGCTGCTGCAGGTCCGCACCATCTGTCCGCCGGAGATGACGCTTCGCCCGCTTTTTCGGGCCCGGGTGCTTCATCTGCCTCTTTCGCTGGCGTTTTTTAGTCTGCTCGTTCC
This sequence comes from uncultured Faecalibacterium sp., assembly GCA_937917475.1. Lineage (GTDB taxonomy): Bacteria > Bacillota > Clostridia > Oscillospirales > Ruminococcaceae > Faecalibacterium. The sequence continues at coordinate 14,889 of CALDNF010000132.1, read as the reverse complement.
GGCGGGGGAGCGGATGACGGCGGCTTTTTCTCAAGAAAAGGTCATTATCCTGCGCCGAATCCCGCCCGACTGTGCCTTTTTGGTCTTTGTAGTATGCTGCCTTGCAGCGGCACAGCTGACAAATTTGCTTGCACAGTGTTCTGCCTGCTCTGGGACTTTGAAAAAAGAAGCATCGTGTGGTATACTATCTCCTAGATCAAATGACTAGGGGAGAGTGGAGTATTTGGAACTGGAACAGGCCCGCAGCCGGGTGGAAGAACTTCGTGCGGTGATCGAAAAAAACAACCGTTTGTATTATGATCAGGATGCCCCGGAGCTGGAAGACTATGAGTATGATGCCCTGACGAGAGAGCTGAAGGAATTGGAGGCGCAGTTTCCGGAACTGGTCACGCCCACCTCACCAACGCAACGGGTGGGCGGAACCCCCAGCGGACGGTTTGCCAAGGTGACGCACGCGGTCAAGATGGAAAGCCTTCTGGATGCATTTTCTTACGATGAACTCCGGGATTTTGACCGCAGAGTCCAGGATGCTGGCATAGAGCCCGAGTATGTGGTAGAGATCAAGATCGATGGTCTTTCCTGCAGTCTGGAATATGAAAATGGGGAGCTGGTCCGGGCATCGACCCGGGGCGATGGCGTGGTAGGAGAGGACGTTACTGCCAATGTCCGTGCCATCCGCAGCATCCCCAAGAAGCTGAAAAATGCACCGGAGTTTCTGGAGGTGCGGGGTGAGGTCTATATGCCCCATGAAGCGTTCCAGAAGCTTTGTGCGGAACAGGAACTGCAGGGAGCGGCACCTTTCAAGAACCCCCGCAATGCGGCGGCAGGCTCTCTGCGGCAGAAGGACGCAAAGATCACCGGCAGCCGTGGGCTTTCGATCTTTATCTTTAATGTGCAGCAGATCCGGGGCAGGGAATTGACGACGCATGCTGAAAGTCTGGACTACCTCAAGAGTCTGGGGCTCCCAGTCTCGCCCCGGTATCATATCGTCCATACCATCGAGGATGCCATTGCAGAGATCGAGCAAATCGGACAGAACCGTTCCAAGCTGGATTTTGATATGGATGGTGCGGTCATCAAAGTAAACAACTTTGCGCAGCGGGACCGGATGGGCTCTACCAACAAATTTCCCCGGTGGGCCATTGCGTTCAAATACCCGCCGGAGGTCAAAGAGACTACTCTGCGCAGCATCGATGTGGCTGTGGGCCGCACCGGCGTGCTGACCCCTACGGCCTGTTTTGATCCGGTATTTCTGGCCGGAACCACCGTAGCTCGGGCGACTCTGCACAATGAAGATTTCATCAAGCAGTTCGGCCTTTGCATCGGCGATACCATTCGGGTGCGCAAGGCGGGTGATATCATCCCGGAGGTCATCGGCGTGACCCGGCACGAAGAAGGGGCACAGCCCTATCAGATGCCGGAAGTCTGCCCCTCCTGCGGCGCACCGGTCGTTCATCTGGAAGATGAGGCTGCTCTGCGATGCGTCAACCCGGAGTGTCCGGCACAGTCGCTGCGGAACATCATCCATTTTGCGTCCCGGGATGCCATGGACATTGATGGCCTTGGGGTAGCGGTGGCAACGCAGCTGGTGGAAAAGGAGCTGGTCCACTCGGCAGCAGATCTCTATGACCTGACCCTTGAGCAGCTGTTGACGCTGGAAAAGTTCAAGGAGAAGAGCGCAGCAAATCTTCTGCACGCCATCGAAACATCCAAGCAGAACAATCTCGACAAGCTTCTCTTCGGTTTTGGCATCCGGAACATCGGTGATAAAGCTGCTACTCTGCTGGCAGAGCATTTTGGCACGCTGCAGGCCATTCGGGAGTCGTCTGCGGAGCAGATCAGTGAGATCGACGGTTTTGGCGGCGTTATGGCACAGAGCGTGGTGGAATTTTTTGCCAAGGACGGCACCACCGACCTTGTGCGCCGCTTGGCCGATGCCGGAGTGAATATGCAGTGGAAGGGGGAGCCCAAGGGCGATAAGCTTGCAGGTAAGACACTGGTCGTTACCGGTACGCTTGAGACCCTTTCCCGGAATGAGGCAGAAGCACTGATCGTCAAAAACGGCGGCAAGGCCAGTGGTTCGGTCTCGAAAAAGACATCCTATGTTGTGGCAGGCACTGCCGCAGGTTCCAAGCTGACAAAAGCGCAGGCTTTAGGAGTTCCGGTGCTGACCGAAGCAGAGTTCCTTGCCATGATCGACCACAACTGACCCCGGACAACAAAAGAAAATCATTTCGCCCACAGGGCAGGCCCATGGCTTGTTCTGTGGGCTTTTTTTGACGGCCGTGTTCTATTCCGGTGCACCGCAGCGTATGGTAATGACAGAAGCAGAAAAACGATGCAACGGAAGGAGAAGCAAAAATGGACGAGTATTATAAAGCGGCCGACACCCTGCCTTCCTGGCTGGCATATCCGCTTTCTCAGCTGCCAACGGCAGTGGCAGAGCGGGTCCACGAGATCCGGCTGCGGACAGGCTGTGGTCTTGTGCTGACCCTGAATGGAAAGCAGACCCCGGCGGCAGCCATCCCGGAAGTTCCGGAATCGCTGCGGGAACTGGTACTGACACAGGCACAGATGGACGAGGTGTTGTTCACCCTCTGCGGCGGGTCAGTCCACAGCCATCAGGAAGAGATCGCACAGGGGTATGTCCGGCTTCCCGGCGGGTGCCGGGCGGGCCTTGGTGGAACCTATCTGCGGCATCCGGATCAGGGAAATCTTTTGCAGACGGTTCGTTCTGTCAATCTCCGGATCGCACGGGAAAGGATGGTGCCTCTTCCGCCGGACCTTTTGGCTCTATTAAAGGAACACTTTACCGGGCTGCTTGTGGTGGGCGAACCGGACAGCGGCAAAACAACGTTACTGCGGAGCATTGCGGCATACTTTGCGGCCCGGCAGGAAGCTGTATCCGTGATCGATGAGCGGGGAGAGCTTTTCCCGGAAGAAAGCAGCGGCTTTCTCAAAAATAAAAAAACGCTGCCGCTGGATGTGATTTCCGGCCTGCCCAAAGCAGAAGCAGTTCAGATGGCACTGCGGACTCTTTCACCCCGGGTGCTTCTGCTGGACGAGCTGGGCGGGATAGAAGAAGTTTCAGCCTTGCAGCAGGGGCTGTTTGCCGGAGTGGATTTTATAGCGACCCTCCACGCCGCATCCTTGGAAGAAGCTGCCCGCCGCCCGCAGGTACAAGCTCTTTGGAACTGCGGAGGGCTGCGGGCCATGGTTCTGCTAAGAGGCCGGTTCACACCGGGCCGGGTGCAGGAGGTGCGGGTACTGTGAATATTCTGCGCTGGGCAGGCGGCTGCCTTTGGATCGGCTGCGGGTGGTTTGCCGGAGATTTTGCCGCACAGCGCACCCGCAGGCATCTAAACGATCTCTCGGATACCCTGCGGCTTCTGCGGCGCATCCAACAGGAGATCACCTGCCGCCGAACGGACCTGAACCAGCTTTACCAGACTCTCCTGCGGGAGGGAATGGTGCAGGAAATGCCCGACATTACGGCTCTGCGTCAGCTGCCGCCTCCGGCATCGTTTCTCCATCCGGAAGCAGAGTGCTTCCGGGAGTGTATGGCAGGGATGGGACGTCTGGGAGCGGTGCAGGAATGTGCACAGCTGGAACTTTGTATCCAGCAGTTGGAAGAATACTTCCGGCAGGCACAGCAGACAGCACGAACTACATTGGAACTTGCCCATAAGCTAGGGCTGGGGGCTGGATTGGCGGTGGCGATTCTGCTCTGGTGACAGAGATTTGAAAAGGGAGGAAACCGGATGGAGATCGACCTGATCTTTAAAATTGCTGCCATCGGGATCATTGTTGCGGTACTCAACCAGCTGCTGATCCGCTCCGGAAGAGAGGATCAGGCTATGATGACCACGCTGGCCGGGCTGGTGGTCGTGCTGTCGATCCTGGTCAAGCAGATCAGCATCTTGTTTGTGACCATCCAGTCCCTGTTTGGACTATGAGCGGGGCAGGGCCGGTCCTGGGGCTGCTTTTACTGGCGGCGGTGTTAGGGGTGCTGCTGCGCAGCCGGGCTCCGGCTTTTGCACTGCTGCTCTCGGCAGGGGCGGTGCTGGTTCTGATGTTCCGGCTCCGAACAGCGGCGCAGACCCTTTTGCTGGGATTGCGGCGGCTGGAACAGCAGGCGGGCGGCGAGAGCTTTTCCTGCCTGCTGCGCTGTACCGGCATCGCTCTGCTGACAGACTATACCCGCACCCTCTGCGAGGAAGCAGGGGCAGAGTCGCTGGCATGGTGTGCAGGCTTTGCGGGCCGCTGCCTGATTTTGGCGGCCGCATGGCCATTGCTGGAAGAGATCGGACAGAGAATATGGAGTATTGCGGGATGAACGGATTGGAACTTCTGCCGGGCCGCTCGGTGTGGGGACCATACTTGGAACAAAGCCCGGTGGGGCTGGATGCCCTGACACAGGACCCCTTTGCAGTGCTGAAGAGTTTTCTGCCCGCTTCTCTTGCGCAGCTGGTGCGGGAAACTCTGAACGGATGTGCATCGGTGCTGCTGTTTTTACTGCTCACCGCAGTTTTAGCTACCCTTTTGGCGGAACAGCTGGACCATGGATTGATGGAACTTCTGGCCGTGTCCGGATGTGGAATGTTAGTCTGGAAAAATCTTGCAGATTTCTCGTCCTGTTTCTGTGAAAAGCTGGGCGGATGGCAGCAATTTCTGATGGGCTTTCTGCCTGTTTATGCAGGTGTGCTGACCATGGGAGGCGAGACTGCCGCCGGGAGCAGTGCGGGCGGATTCTTTCTGCTGGCTCTCTGCGGGATTGCGCAGCTGCTTACAGCTTTTCTTCCACCGGTGATGGAATGTTATCTGGCTCTGACCATCACCTGCTGTATCAGCAGTGAAGAGAGCCTTGCAGGTTTCTGCCGTACAGCCGGGCAGCTGCTTTCACAGGGGCTGCTCTGGGCGGGAAAAGCGTTGCTTCTTCTGCTGGGGCTGCAGCGGGTCGCAGCTTTGCAGCTGGACCGCTCAACTCTCCGTGCCGGACAGCTGATGCTGGGGGCGGTGCCCATTGTAGGGCAGACGCTCAGCGATGCATCCGAGACGATTTTAGCAGCGGTACAGCTTTTGAAAAGCGGCCTTGGTATTGCAGCGGTGCTTTTTCTGGCGGCAGAGTTTGTTCCGTTTTATCTCAGCATTCTGGTCCGGCTTTTGTTTTTGATGGGGTGTGAGCTGTTGTGTTCGTTCACTGGCTTAGGCCGGTGTCAGCGGCTGATGTCCTGTCTGGAACAAGCGGTCCGCTGTATGGCAGCGGCAACGGTGCTGTTTTTTGGCTTTTCGATTTTCGGTACCATCCTTTTGTTTGGAATGGGAGGTGGGTGAGTGCAGAGCATCCCGCATGCAGTGGCCGTATTCTGCATTGCCAGCATCGGGGCAGAGCTGCTGGTCTGCCTGACAGAGCGGGGCTGGGCCCGGACGTGCATAAAAGCTGTGGCAGGAGTATATATTTTACTAGCCTTTTTCCATACATTTCCAAGCCTGCGTGCGGTTACGCAAAAGCTTACGCTCCCGGAGCCTTCCGTCATAAGCTTTGGTACGCTGGAAGACACGGTACTGTCGGAAACGGCGGCGGAGTTGGAGCGGACGCTGGAAGCTCAGTGCAGAACCCGATTTGGAAAAGATGCAACACTCACCGTTGAGCTTCAATCGACAACTTCCGGCTGGACGGCTGGTACTGTCCGATGCAGTGTCGCCTCGGACTGTGGTGAAGCTGAAAAAGCTGAGATACGGGATTTTTTGCAGGAACAGCTCGGTGTTTTGCCGGAAATGGTCACAGAAACAATGGGGGCGGAGGAAGAACCATGAAAGCCGAAGCGGAAAAGCGCACCCTGCGTTTTGCGGTGGACCGCACTGCGATCCTGCAAAAGTTCGCAGACCCCAAAAGCCGGGCAAGGATCGCCATCGGGTGCGGGCTTGCGGCCATGCTGCTGATCTTTCTTTCAGAGCTTTTCCCGGCGGGCACTTCGGATACAAAACCGGCAGCAGAAGTTTCCCGGGCTGTGGAAGAAGCTGCCTATAAAGAGCAGCTGGAACAGCAGCTGACCGGCTTGATTGAGGAAATTCAGGGGGCCGGAAAGGCGACCGTGATGCTTACGCTGGAAAACGGAGAGGAGACAGTCTATGCGTTGGACACGCAGTCGGGACAGACCCAAAGCCAGCAGACCCATGTTTTGCTCGATGACGGCTCTGCGCTGGCACAGACAGTCTACCTGCCCCGGGTCTGCGGGGCTGCCGTTGTGTGCGAGGGCGGGGGAGATATCCGGGTGGCAGCACGGATCACAGAACTGGTCAGCGCACTGCTGGATCTCTCCACCAACCGGATCTGTGTGGAGCAGCGGAAAGAATAACTGCTTGATACAAAGGAGGAACTATCCATGAGAGTTGGTTCAAAGAACACCCGCAGAGCAACAGCAATCACATTGGCGGCTGCACTGGTCGTTGCGGTCTACCTTAACTGGCAGTATGCACGCACCGGGACAGAGCTTGAGACAGAAGCAGTTCAGGTCTCAGCCGGGGTGACCGAAGAGGCTGCGGCACCTACGGCCATTACGGATGGCCTGATGACCGAGGCGGAAGCCGTATCCAGCACCAACAAAAACTATGGGGAAGCGCAGCTGGTCAGTGTGGCCAACGACAGCGGCTCAAAGTTTTTTGAGGAAGCCCGCCTCAAGCGGGAAAAGGCCCACGATGAGGCACTGGATACCATCCAGAAAACACTGAAATCGGCTTCTCTTTCGGCTGAAGAGAAAAAGACCTATACGCAGCAGCTGACTGGAAATCTGGAAGATCTCCATGCGGAGAATGAGATCGAAACACTGGTGCGTGCCAAAGGCTTTGCAGATTGTCTCTGTTTTTTGCAGTCAGACCGGGCTGACCTGACGGTTATGACCAGCGGCGAAGCCCTGACAGCGGCACAGGTTGCGCAGATACGGGACATCGTTTTGAGCAAGAGCAGCGTGCGTGCCCAAAATATCACAGTAGTGGAAGTCAAGTAAGGTGTTGTATAAACTCAGAAAAAATGGTATAATGATTCCAAAGCAACTCGCAGCAGGGAATGTCCCTGTGAGGACAAGACGAAAATCAAATGGGCACTCGCTCATTTTGGATGGAGGACCATCGAAATGGATTTACAGAACATGGATCTGAGAGGCGGAAGCCTGCAAATTTCTACCGAGGTCATCGGCAAGATCGCCCGCTGTGCTGCACTTGAGGTTGAAGGTGTGGCCGAAGTTTCCTGTGGCAGCCAGAACCGCAAGGTGAAAGAGCTGCTGGAGCGTGCCAATGTGCAGGCCCCGGTTACTGTGGAGATGCGGGAGGGCACCGCAGCCATTACCCTTCATCTCGTGGTCACCTTTGGGGCAAAGGTTCCTGCCGTTGCTGAGAAGGTGCAGGAGAATGTCAAGACCGCTGTGCAGAACATGACCAATGTCACGGTCAGCCGTGTGGATCTGGTGATTGCCGGTCTGGCAGCCGCAGATGAAGCACAGGACGCTCAGGTCTGAATCAAAAATTAAAAGAACGGAACTGCGCCATCCTTTTTGATGTGTGTCAAAGAGGATGGCGCACTGTGAGAGGAACATTATGGAGAATATTTTACCCCGCCGTGAAGCACGAGAGAACGCATTTCTGCTGGCTTTTTCCCAGACGTTTGGTGATATCCCGCTGGAAGAGGCTCTGACCAACCACCATGAGGACGACGAAGAGCATCCCGTGGACGTGTTCGGTCAGCGGCTGCTCCGTGCCTACTATGAGCACTCTGCAGAGGTGGATGACCTCATCAGTGACCATCTGCGCAACTGGACCATGGAGCGTCTGCCCCGGGTCAGCCTGACAGTGTTGCGTCTTGCTCTGGCTGAGATGCTGTATGGCGATGAAAAGAAGCCCGGCGTTGTCATCAATGAAGCTGTGGAGCTGACCAAAAAGTACGGCGCAGATGAAGATTATCAGTTTGTCAACGGCCTGCTGGGTGCAGTTGCCCGGGAACAGGGCCTCGACGCTGAAGCAACGGAGTCTGAAGAGCTGTGAGCTGCTATACACTGGGGTTCGACACAAGCAACTACGCAACCTCTCTGGCCGTTTTTGATACAGCCGGAGAGGTTGTTTGCGCAAAAAAGCGATTTCTTCCGGTCAAGGAAGGGCAGCTGGGGCTTCGGCAGAGCGATGCACTGTTTCACCACACAGTTGCATTGCCGGAGATGCTGGCAGAGCTTGGAGCAGAGTTTGACCTGACCCGGATCACAGCGGTGGGTGTTTCCCGGAAACCCCGCCCGGTGGAGGGCAGTTATATGCCCTGTTTTCTGGCAGGTGTCAGTGCAGCAACTGCGTTTGCGCAGGCAAAAAAGATTCCGCTGATCGGCACGACTCATCAGCAGGGCCATGCTGCCGCAGCTTTGTTTGCAGCAAAGGGAGAAGAGCTTTTCCGCCAGAAAGTCCTGCTGTTCCATATCTCGGGCGGCACAACAGACCTGCTTCTCTGTGATCAGGTCCGGGCCATTGAGACTTTGGGTACCAGCAGCGATCTTTATGCCGGACAGGCGGTTGACCGTGTAGGGGTTAAGCTGGGGTTTGGATTCCCGGCGGGAGCAGAAGTCTCCCACCTTGCTGCGGAGTGCAGCGAGGAAATCAAACCAAAATCCAGCGTAAAAGGAATGGCCTGCAGCCTTTCAGGGCTGGAAAATCAGTGCAATGCTCTGCTTACTGCGGGAAAATCCCCGGCTTACGTCTGTAAATACTGCCTGCTCTGCGTAGCGGATACAGTAGTCAAAATGACCAAGGCTGCGCAGAAGGAATATCCGGGTCTGCCGGTGGTTTGTGCCGGCGGCGTGATGAGCAGCGATATCATCCGGACCTGGGTGCAGCAGCGTCTCCCACAGGTCCATTTTGTGCCGGGACAATATTCAAGCGACAATGCCATCGGCGTGTCCATCCTTGCAGCGCAGGAGGCAGGACTATGGCTGAAGTGATCTCAGTCTCTGCTTTGAACCGGTATGTGAAAACGCTGTTCGATGCAAATGATTTGCTGTTTGACCTCGCACTGCGAGGGGAAATTGCAAACTTTGTACAGAACTCCCGGAGTGGTCACTGCTACTTTTCACTTCGGGACGAGACCGCAAGTGTCAAGGCAGTGATGTTTCGTTCGGATGCTCGTCGGCTGGGGTTCCGGCCAGAGGAGGGGATGCGGGTCGTTGTCCGCTGCCGTGCAACACTCTATGAACGGGACGGAGCATTTCAGCTCTATGTCAACGAGATGTTTCCGGATGGTATCGGCTCGGCGCAGCTGGCATTTGAGCAGTTGAAAGCTAAGCTGGATCAGGAAGGTCTTTTTGCGCTGGAACACAAAAAACCTCTGCCTGCCTGCCCGGATTGTATCGGCCTTGTAACCAGTAGGACCGGGGCTGCCTTGCAGGATATCCGGAATGTGATCGGCCGCCGCTGGCCCATGGTGAAACTGCTGCTTTTCCCGGTCAACGTACAGGGCTTTGAGGCAGCGGATGAGATCGCACAGGCGATCACCCGGCTGGATCAGAGCGGAAAAGTGGATGAGATCATTGTGGCCCGGGGCGGCGGCAGCAGAGAAGATCTCTGGGTCTTCAATGCAGAAAAGATCGCACGGGCGGCGTATCGATGCAAAGCACCCCTCATCAGTGCCATTGGACACGAGATCGATTTTACGATCCTGGATTTTGTGGCGGACCGGCGTGCACCGACTCCTTCGGCAGCAGCAGAGCTTGCCGTGCCGGATCGGATGGAAGTATTGCGCAAATTGAGTGATATTGAACAAAATATTCAGAATTTCGCCCACGACCGCTTGGAAGTATGCTATAATGATCTGGAACAGGCAGAAAAGAAGTTTTCGCCGGAGATCACGCAGCGGGTGCTGCGGAATGGGCGGCAGAAGCTGCTGGAGCAGGAAAAGGCCTGCACGGTCTCCGTGCGGCAGATTCAGAAGCGGGCAGAGCAAGAGCTTGCCCATGCAGCAGCTCTGACAGATTCGCTTAGCCCCTACCGGGTCCTTGCCCGGGGCTATGCCATGGTAATGAACCCGGATGGTACGTTTACTTCGGCAGACGAGATCCGGCAGGGCCAGACCGTGGTCCTTCGTGGTGCAGCGCAGCGAGCAGTATGCACGGTGAAAACAGTGGAGGAGATCAATGAGAGCACCCAAAAGCTTTGAGGATGGAATGTCCCGGCTGGATACAATTTTAACCCGGATGCAGCAGGACGATACGACTTTGACCGAATCGGTCAAGCTGTATGCAGAGGCGGCGGCATTGATGGATTACTGCCGCACTGCATTGGACAAGGCTGCCTTGCAGATGGAAGAAATTGATGCAAAACGAACCGCAGCAGAACCGGCGGCGGAAGATTGAGGAGGAAGTTTTCATGGATTACGAAAAACGGTATCAGGAATATCTCACTCGGGTCAACCATGCGCTGGATGCTGCCTGCAAAGAGTATTTGCCGGAGGAGTCCGAGGTCTGCCGTGCAGCCCGGTACAGCCTGATGGGCGGCGGAAAGCGGATCCGTGCAGTGCTGGTTCTTGCAGTCTGCGATATGCTGGACGGCTGTGCCGAGGCTGCAGAGCAGTTTGCTGCTTCGGTTGAAATGCTGCACTGCTATTCCCTGATCCACGATGACCTACCCTGCATGGACAACGACGACCTCCGCCGGGGCAAGCCTTCCTGCCACAAAGCGTTTGGCGAATCGACCGCCATGCTGGCAGGTGATGTGCTGCTGACGGAAGCGTTCAATGCAATTGCCCACACCAAGGCTTCACCGGAGATCTGTGTCCGTGCAGCTCGTGCGCTGGGCATGGGTGCAGGTAGCCATGGAATGGTCTATGGACAGGAGCTGGATCTGAAATATGAAGCTCTGGCGGCAACGGAAGAACAGCTCCGGCTGATCCACCGCCACAAGACGGGTGCTCTTATCAATGCTGCCGTGCAGATGGGTGCCGCCGCTGCACAGGCAACGGAGCAGCAGTGCCGGGAGCTGGAAGCCTACGCTTACGGCATCGGCCTTGTGTTCCAAATCGTTGACGATGTACTGGATGTGGTCGGTACGCAGGAGCAGCTGGGCAAACCCATCGGCAGCGACAGTGAAAACGGCAAGACTACTTTTGTGACCCTGTTCGGCACCGATGGTGCTATGGAACTGGCCAAAAAGATCAATGATGAGACCTGCGCAACGCTCCGTGAGGAATTCGGTGACCGGTGCGCCTTCCTTGAGACGCTGGCAAAACAGCTTCTTGTGCGGTCCCATTAAAATAAAAGGAACGTTTAATCGTTCGGAAAGTGGATAAGTCATGCAATTGCTCAGAGATATTTTCTCGATCAACGAAATTTTGACGGTGTCCCTGCTGGGATGGTTTACGGCGCAGGTGCTCAAAACCATCATTAACTTTATCCTGTTGGGCAAGCTCCAGCTGGAACGAATGTGGGGCGATGGCGGTATGCCCAGTGCCCACAGTGCAACGGTCTGCGCTATGGTCATTGCTACAGCCCGCAGTCAGGGAGTATCTTCGCCGATTTTTGCTGTGGCCTGTGTGCTGGCAATCATTACCATGCACGATGCCATGGGTGTTCGGCACGAGACCGGCGAACAGGCAAAAGTGCTGAACCAGATGATCGAACAGTGGATCGATATCAGCTCCAAGAATTCGCCCTTTCTGCAGAATATGCACCTGAAAGAGATGGTTGGTCATACGCCTCTTCAGGTGGTTGCAGGTGTGGTCGTTGGTGTAGTGGTCGGTGCGCTGTATCCGATGAGCCTGACGTAAAACAGATCTGCGGGCAATTGGAGGCCCGCAGGAAACAACAAGTGAGAAGGATGTGGATTTATGAATTCTTCTTTGCTGGAAAAGATCCATCAGCCCAGCGATCTCAAAAAGCTGAAAAGCGGGCAGGTGGAAGAGCTCTGCGAAGAAATTCGGAAATTTCTGCTGGATAATGTTTCAAAAACCGGCGGTCATCTGGCCTCGAATCTGGGAGCGGTCGAACTGACTGTGGCTCTGCATCGAGTGTTGGAGACCCCGAAAGACGAGATCGTTTTTGATGTGGGCCATCAGTGCTATACCCATAAACTGCTGACCGGACGGAGAGAGGGCTTTGCAAAGCTGCGCCAGATCGATGGAATCTCCGGTTTCCCGAATCCGAACGAGAGCGAGCACGATGCCTTTATCGCCGGCCATGGCAACACGGCACTTTCGCTGGCGGTCGGCATTGCATGGGCCAAAAAGCTGCGTGGAGAGCCGGGTCAGGTGGTTGCGATCATCGGCGATGGTGCCTTTACCGGCGGCATGGTCTATGAGGGTATGAATAATATCGGTGGGCTGGACAACCTGCTGGTGATCCTCAACGACAACAAGATGTCGATCTCCAAGAATGTTGGTGCGCTGGCACGGTATCTGAACCATCTGCGCACGACCAACACCTATTTTGACGCCAAGGAAAATGTGCGCACTTTTCTGGATGGTGTGCCTGTGGTTGGCAAGCCGCTGAAAGTGGCCATTGGAAACGGCAAAAAGATGATCCGCCGGGCCATGTATCATTCCACGATGTTTGAGGACATGGGTTTCCAGTATTTTGGGCCGGTGGATGGTCATAACGAACCGGAACTGGAACGGACGCTTCGGACCATTCACAGCCAGCCGGGTCCGCATTTTCTGCATATCGTCACTAAAAAGGGAAAAGGCTATAAGCCGGCAGAGAACAATCCGGGCAACTATCATGGTGTGTCCAAATTTGACCAGCTAGATCCGTCTGGCATCCCCGATCCGGAAGTTGCGCCGAAGGAGTCCTTCTCTACAGTTTTTGGCAATCTGCTGAACAAAGAAGGAACTTCCAACGAAAAAATCTGTGCCATTACTGCGGCTATGAAGTATGGCACAGGATTGCAGTTCTTCTATCACAGCCATCCGAAGCGTTTCTTTGATGTTGGTATGGCCGAGCAGCATGCAGTGACCTTTGCAGCGGGTCTCGCAAGTCAGGGAATGCTACCTGTTGTTTGCATTTACTCCACATTTTTACAGCGTTCTTACGATCAGATCATCCATGATGTCAACTTGCTGAAGGAGAATGTGGTTTTCGCCATTGACCGTGCGGGCTTTGTCCCGGCAGATGGTGAGACACATCAGGGCATTTATGACCCGGCTTTCCTCAGCGAGGTCGGGATGCCCATTTATTCGCCATCCAACTATGCGGAACTGAAACATTGGCTCCCGCTTTTGCTGAGCGATGAGATGCATGGCCCCAGAGCGATCCGCTATCCTCGTGGTGGAGAGACTTCTTTCCTTGCGCAGTATGGCTGCTCCGGGAAGGAGTTCGACCACCTCTATACTGTACCGGATGCAAAGGTCGTGATCGTCAGTTACGCCGACGAGGTGGAAGATGTACTTCATGCAGCGATGAAGCTGGGGGAAGAGGGCGTGCCCTGTGATGTTTACAAGCTTGTAAAGATCTTTCCCTTTACAGAAGAGCTGATTTGCGAAATCAAACAATATGACGTTGTTTTGATGGCAGAAGAGTGTGTGGCCTGCGGCGGAATCGGAGAGCACCTTGCCGTTGCGCTTCAGAAAGCGGGCTGGAAGGGTACTTACATTCACCGGGCGGTGGAAACTGTCTGTCTGCCTCATGCGACTGTCCCTCAGATCAAGCAGGTAACCGGTTTGGATGCGGACAGTCTTGCGCAGGCCGTCCGGGATGCAGGGAAAGGAGAAGCGGCAACTTGAAAATTCGATTGGATCAATATCTGGTTCAGCATGGTCTGATCCAGAGCCGTGAACGTGCAAAGGCAATGATCATGTCCGGCGTGGTGTATGTCAACAATCAGAAGGTGGACAAAGCCGGTGAAATGATCAAAGAGGACGCACAGGTAGAAGTGCGGGGACACGATATTGGCTACGTCAGCCGGGGCGGCTTGAAGCTGGAAAAGGCGATGCAGTGCTTTCCCCTCACGCCCAACGGCAAAGTCTGCATGGACATTGGTGCATCCACCGGCGGCTTTACCGATTGTATGCTCCAGAATGGTGCAGTCAAGGTCTATGCCGTGGATGTTGGATACGGCCAGCTGGCATGGAGCCTGCGTACCGACCCCCGGGTCATCAATATGGAGCGGACGAATATCCGCAGCGTGACGCCGGAACAACTGGAAGAAGCCATTGAGTTTTTCAGCGTGGACGTGTCGTTTATCTCGCTGCATCACATTTTCCCGGTGGCGCAGGCCATCACCACGCCGGATGCCATGGGCGTCTGTCTGGTCAAGCCACAGTTTGAAGCCGGTCGGGAGAAGGTCGGCAAAAACGGCGTCGTCCGCGACCCGGCCACCCACCGTGAAGTTCTGCACAACGCCATGGGTTATGCGGCGGCGAATGGCTTTGTCGTCTGCGGTCTGGATTTCAGCCCGGTCAAGGGGCCGGAGGGTAACATTGAGTATTTGATGTTCGTGCAGAAGAGCGATACCCCGGCCGTGCTGGACGATGCGGTGGCCGAACAGGTCGTTGCCGCCAGCCATGCGTCGCTTGACAAATAAAACGCAGCAGAAGGAGCGAGGACGATGACGGTTTATATCTCTCCGAACCCCGGCAAGCCGCAGGCGAATAATATCGCACTGCGGGCCGCGCAGATTTTGCTGACCCACGGCGCACAGGTCCTCATGCAGGACACTCTGCAGAATGAATGCACCGCCATGGGCGTACAGTATCTCCCGCTGGACGACTGCCTGCAACAGACGGATGTGATCCTGACCATTGGTGGAGATGGCACAATTCTCCATGAGGCAAACCGTTCGCTGAAGTATCACAAACCGATCCTCGGCATCAACTTGGGGCGGTGCGGCTTTCTTGCGACCTGCGAGACCGACGAGATGGAAACCAAACTT
>CALDNF010000131.1 GCA_937917475.1 uncultured Faecalibacterium sp. | reverse complement strand
CGGTAAGCTCGGCCCTCTGCTTTTGTTTATCAGGAGGAAGTATGCAGACGAACCCTAAAATCGAGAAAAAGCGTTCCGACGAAAAATTGCTGGTCAGTGAGATGATCGATCTTTACTGCCGCAAGCAGCACGGCAGCAAAAAAGGACAGCTCTGCCCCGAGTGTCGACAGCTCCATGATTATGCCCTGGCTCGGATCGACCATTGCCCATTTATGGAAACCAAAACCTTCTGCTCTGCCTGTAAGGTCCACTGCTATAAGCCAGAAATGCGGGAAAAGATCCGTGCTGTCATGCGGTGGGCCGGGCCCCGGATGCTGCCGGTGCACCCTATTCTTTCCATCAGGCACGTTGTCGTGACGATTCGCTCCAAGCGGGAAGCAAAGCAGGAAAAATGACCGGCGTATAAATCTTTGTCCTTTGGGGCAAACTGAGGGCAAAGAGGTGATAAATATGGAGAACACAGGCGTGACCTGCGATGTCTGCGAGTGCCGCCACAATGTGGAAAGCTGCAAATGCGAGCTGCCTCAGATCAAAGTGACGGACCGCTGCACCTGCTCGACCCAGCAGGTCGAGGTGCCCCACTTCTGCCAGAATTACGAGCAGAAGTAAGTCTGACCACAGAATAAGCAGAAAATCCCTGCCGGAAATTCTCTCCCGGCAGGGATTTTCTATGCGGTATCAGAAATTTTCAGCGCAGGGTGATGCCGCAGGTAGCAAGGCTGCGGATCAGCGTGCCGGCACTTTCCTTCATCGGGATGCCGGCAAAGCCCATCTCAAAGGCGGTCTGGATATTTTCACGGCGGTCATCGATGAAGATGCACTCTCCGGCCTTGAGATTATACTTATCCAGAAATGCCTGATAGATGCGGCGGTCGGGTTTGTTGACCTTTACCTCGCAGGAGGCAACGCCGCCGTCAAACAGGCCTTTGAAATCACGCTCCATCAGCAGCTCCAGCACATCTTCTGGAATGTTGCTCAGATAGTAAACGCAGTAACCATGCGCTTTGAGCCGCCGCACCAGCTCCTGCATCCGGCGGCGGGGACGCAGAATGTGGAGCCAGTCGTCCAGAACGCTCTGAACCTCAAAGCTGCGTCCGGCGGCTTTGGCGTTGGCCAGCATCTGCTGGTTGGCCTGAAAGCGGGTCAGAAGGCCGGCATCCAGCTGCTTCCATTCTTCACTGCCAAACGTCAGCTGATAGACCTGATCCTCCACATCGGCGTTGCAGAACCGGTCTACAAGATATTCCTTTGGGTTAAAGTCCACCATGACTCCGCCCAGATCAAATACGACATTTTTATACATTTTCTATTCCTCGGTTTTAAAGTTCCGTTGGGGCGTACCGCCCTGTGTTTTCAGTATAGCACATTTCCGGGGAAAATTTCCACCTGTTTTTGCCCCGGCATGAACCATTCTGCCAGCGCATACAGTAAAGGAGAGGGGGCGGTGCGATGACTTTCCGGGAACTGTGCGCAAAAGAGGTCGTTCAGCTGGACGGCGTATGTCTGGGCCGTGCCGATGATCTGGAGCTGGACCCGCAGACGGCACGAGTGCAGAGCCTGCTCCTATTTGGACGTCCGAAGTTGTTCGGGCTGCTGGGAAGGGAAGAGACCCTGACGATTCCATGGGAGGAGATCGAGACCATTGGATTGGATGCTGTGCTGGTCCGTACCGAATTGCCGCCGCCGGAGCCTAAAACCGGTATTCTGGAACGCCTGCATAGCTGGTTCAAAGGCTGAAAATTTTTCATCCGGATATAAAAACTTGAGAGCCGGGGCTTGCTTTTGCCGCAAAGAAGATTATAATAAGGAGCCGCAGGCAGTTTTTTGCCTGCGGAAATTACATACAACCGGGAAGTGAAAGGATACTTCTTTTATGGCAAATTGTTCCAAAACCACCCCCCGCCTGCTTACGGCAGTTCGGGCATTTTTTCCGCCGCTGGCAACGCTGGGAATCCTGCTCCTCACCGAGTGGATCGCCCGGGGCACGCTGAACGGCGATACCTTTATGAATTACATTTTCCCCCATGCAGGGGCTTATCTGCTGGCCTGGGCCCTGCTGTTTCTGGTCTGGCTCTGTGTGGACTGGCTGACCCGCTTTGCTCCGCTGGCAACGCTGACAGCGGCATTTCTGGGCTGTGTCCCGGCAGCAGTGGATTTTTACACCCTGCAATTGCGGGGTGAACCTTTTCTGCCGTGGGATCTGGCACAGGTCTCGGAAGCGGCCGGAGTTGCTTCAGCGGCAGGCATCCATATCCAGATCAGCATGGTGGTGTCCATCGTTCTGGTGGCAGTATTGACCGTTGGCTCGTTCTTCCTCTACCGAGGCAGGGAAAAGCTCCGCTGGGCGCAGCGGGGCGCAGGCTTTGCAGCCAGTGCTGCGCTGACCTGCGGGCTGATCTTTGGTGTGTTTTTACAGCCGACTGTCACGCAGGCCATTGGCATCCAGCCCGATGCATGGATGCAGGACCGTTACTACTCCTACTATGGCGTGATCACCGGCTTCCTGACCAACCTGACCAATCTGGAGATCTCCAAACCGGAAGACTATTCGGAAGAGGCTGTCAATGCGATCTTGGATGATGTGGAAGCAGGGGAGAAGTATACCACCCAGCCCCTCTATCCGGAATCTTACGGTGCAGTCACCCCGGCAGATGAAGTGGAAAAGAAACCGACCATCATCTATGTGATGGATGAATCCTATTGGGATGTTTCGGAGCTGGAACAGTATGGCTTCACCTTTGATACCGATGTTTCGGCCAACCTTCATGCCCTGCAGCAGACCAGCGCAAGCGGCCGGGCCTACAGCCCCAGCTTTGGCGGCGGCACCTGTGACGTGGAGTTTGAAGCATTGACCGGCTATTCGGTGTCCTATCTGCCCAGCGGAAGCAAGCCTTACCAGCAGCACGTTACAAAACCCATGTTTGCGCTGCCCAATTACCTCAAGAGCGAGGGCTACCAGACTGCGGCAGTGCACTGCTTCTGGGCAAAGTACTGGAGCAGAGACACTGCATACCCCAATCTGGGCTTTGATGATTTCATCAGCCTTGAGGATATGCACCATGTCCAGAAAGTCCGCCGCCATTACTGGACCAGCGGCCTTGTCACGGACGATTCCATGGCAGACCAGATCATCCAGCAGTATGAGACCATGAAATCCAACTCGGATGCTCCGGTGTTCCTCCATGCGGTCACCATGCAGAACCATACCAACTATAACCGGGACAACTACCCCGACGACGAGCGGGTGAAGGTAGTCAGCTACCCAGCGGGTATCCGTCCCAGCACGATTGGAGCATTGGAGGACTTTGCCACCGGCATCCGGGATGCGGATGCGATGCTAGGCAAGCTGACGGAGTATTTCTCGCAGGTGGACGAACCGGTGATCCTGGTGTTCTGGGGCGATCATTATAATCCCATTGACTCCAACTATGATATCTTCACGGCCAGCGGCTACGCCAGTGATAGCAGTAGCGACCCACGGCTCCACCAGACCACCCTGCTGATGTGGTCGAACTACACCAATCAGGCTGTAGACCTCGGTACCATTGCAGCTTACGATATTTCGCCGGTGATGATGAATATTTATGGTCTGGACCAGCCCCTTTACTTCCGTTATCTGAACCGTCAGCTGCAGGCAGCATACCGTACCAACACCCGGGGCACCGTGATGAACCGGGATGGCAGTACCACACAGGAGCCCACATCCTTGCAGCAGCAGTGGAGCGCAAACCACTGGATGCTGCAGTATGACCTGATGTTCGGCAAGGGTTATGCACTCAAACGGATGGGGCTGGAGGATCTTGGCGGCACGGCAGACAGCAAATAAGAGAAAATCTGCGGATTTTTTTGTAAAAAACAGAGAAAAACTCTTGAATTCGTTCCCTTTTTATGCTATTATACTTAGGTATTACACACGCATTACTATGCCCTTTTGTGCCGTTTCCGGTGGAGGGCAGTCTCCGGCCATCCGATATGGCAGGAGATCACGGTATGCGGAGGAAAAACAATATTTGGAGGTAATTTTACTATGGCAGTCGTTTCCATGAAGCAGCT
>CALDNF010000130.1 GCA_937917475.1 uncultured Faecalibacterium sp. | reverse complement strand
AGGCTCTGTCCATTCTGCGGGCGGCGGAGATCGTAGAGATCGAGGCCGCCGGCACCAACCTGCCCGTGGCCATGGATGCCTCGCTCAAGCTGGGCAGCCTGGGCAAGCGCTGCATGAGCAGCCCGGTACCGGAAAAGGTACAAGCCTTCTCGGCGGCGCTCACGCCCCGGGATGCCCTGCTGCTCATCTCCAGCACAGGCCGCAGTGAGACGCTGGAAATGGCCGCCAATGCCGCCCGGAAAAACGGCACGCCGGTTATCCTCATCACCTGTGACAAGCACTCGGCGCTGGCCGGGCTGGCCAGTCACACCCTGCTGGCCTCCAACCGCATCCAGCGCCTTGCTTCCACGGATGTGCAGCCCTCTCAGCTCTCGGCCGAGCTGGTGGTGGAACTGCTGTATTACCTGCTCCTCGAAAATTTTGAGTGAACATGACAAAAAGGCGGCTCCGACGAATGTCGGGGGCCGCCTTTTTGTCAGCAGATAATCTTATGCGTTAAAAACGTACTTGTCCAGACGGTGGAAGGCTTCCACAATGCGGGAGCGGGGGGAAGCCAGGTTCATACGCAGATGGCAGGGGCCAAAGAACATGGTGCCGTCCTGGATAGCAACGCCCACATCCCAGCAGGCGTGCTCCACATCCTCGATGGTCTTGCCGTGGGCCTTGCACCAGTCGGTGCAGTCCACGAACAGCATGTAGGTGCCCTGGGGCTTGGAGACGGTCACGCCCTCGAAGTGCTTTGCGATATAATCACAGGCAAAGTCGATGTTGCCGGTCAGCACCTCGCAGAGCTCGTCGGTCCACTCGTAGCCCTCGGGCTTGTAGGCACCGATCAGGGCGTGCATGGACAGGACGTTCATCATGTTGTAGTGGTTCAGGCTGGACTCCTTCTCAATGCGGTCACGCCACCAGTTGTTGTAAACAATGTGGTAGCTGCCCACCAGACCGGCCAGGTTGAAGGTCTTGGAAGGGGCATAGAAGGCTGCAGTGCGCTGGCGGGCATCCTCGCTGACGGACTGGGTGGGGATGTGCTTGTTGCCGTTCAGGATGATATCCGACCAGATCTCATCAGAGACAACGTACACATCGTACTTCTTGTACAGCTCCATGGCCTTTTCCAGCTCCCAGCGCTCCCACACGCGGCCGCAGGGGTTGTGGGGGTTGCACATGATAGCGGCATGGATCTTTTCCTCTTTCAGACGCTTCTCCATGTCCTCAAAGTCCATCCGCCACACGCCGTTCTCATCCTTGACCAGTGGGCTGTGAACCGCCTCATATCCGTTGTTCTTCAGGCTCATGGTGAAGCCGATGTAGGTGGGGCTATGGATCAGAATCTTGTCGCCCTTGGAGCAAACGCAGTTCAGGGCGCTGATCACGCCGCCCAGAACGCCGTTCTCATAGCCGATGTCCTCCTTGGTCAGGCCCTGCACGCCGTTGCGCTTGGACTGCCACTGGATGATGGAATCGAAATATTCATCGGTAGGGTTGAAGTATCCAAAAGCGGGGTGCTTGGTACGCTCGATGATGGCTTCCTGAATGGTGGGCACGGTGGGGAAGTTCATGTCGGCCACCCACATGGGGATCGCGTCAAAGCCCTCCTTGGGGGCGGCGGGGGCAAAGCCGGTGCCAAGGCCATCCACAGCGATAGCATCCTTGCCGTGGCGGTCGATGATGGAAGTAAAATCGTATTTCATAGCGGGGCTCCTTCTCTCAAAAATTTTACCTGCACCCACTTTAGCACACTTTCCCGCCGGGTGCAAGCCAGTACCGTACTTCCCCGGATATCGTGCGGAAAAAACACGAATTTTTACGAGTGCTTCCCAGCAAAAAAGGACGCACTGCAAAGCTGCAGAGCGTCCTTTTCCAAATCAATTTCAGCCTTCGATGAGCTCGACGGTCTTCATCTTGACGGGTGTTGTGGGCTTATCGTTCCAGTCGGTGCGGACAGAAGCGATCTTATCCACAACATCCATGCCGGCAACGACCTTGCCGAAAGCGGCATACTGACCGTCCAGATGGGGAGCGTCCTTGTGCATGATGAAGAACTGGCTGCCGGCGCTGTCGGGGTTCATGCTGCGGGCCATGCTGATAACGCCGCGGGTGTGCTTGAGGGGGTTATTGACACCGTTAGCGGCAAACTCACCCTTGATGTTCCAGCCCGGGCCACCGGTGCCGTTGCCCAGCGGGCAGCCGCCCTGGATCATAAAGCCCTTGATGACCCGATGGAAGGTCAGGCCGTTGTAAAAGCCCTCGGTGACCAGCTTCTTGAAATTCTCACAGGTGATGGGGGCAGCCTGCTCGTCCAGCTCGATGTCGATCACGCCGCCGTCTTCCATAGTAATACGAACCATAACGCTTCTTAGCTCCTTTAAAATAAGCCCTCAGAAAGGGCAGATGAGGCGAAAATTCGCCGTGTATTGCAGACAGTATAACATATTCAGGGCTGCATTTCCACCATATCCGCCCAAAATCGTTTGGGGCAGTGGCTCATGCGGCCTTTCTCGTTGTGGCGGGCCCTGATCTCCAGCGTATTATAAAACTGCTTCCACAATGCCTGGAACTGTTTTTCCCGCTCAGAGGGGGGCGGAAGTTCCAGCGGAACCGCCAGCTCCACCAACTCTGCCTTGTGATTCCGATAGAGCAGCACCGCCGAGTGGACGGCATCATAGATCATGAAATTTTCCTCGGGGAACCGCCCGCAGAAATGCCCCCGCAGCAAAGGCAGGATATAGTTTTTGGGGTGGATGACCGCTCCCAGCATCCCATCCTGTTCCTCAAAGCGGACAAAGCCCTGAAATTTGTCCACTTCCCAATCAAGGCTCTTCTTCATCTCGTAAAGAGGTGCCACGTCGGGATGCCCCATCCGCTTCACCGTGCCCGGCCCCAGCGCAAACGCCAGATGCAGAAACCGGATCAGTAGAAGCTCCTTGTCCTCCCGGCCCGAAAGGAAATCCCGGGTGACAAGATACTCGGTCTCCGCCCCCAGCTTCCGGCCAAAGCTGTCAAAGACCCGCCGGGCTTTTGCCGGGTCAGTATCGATCTCCTGGATGGGATAGAGGGTGGATGTCTCCCGCTCCGGTGTCCAGACCGCAAAGGGGATCTCATGCTGGGCAAAGCTCTCAAACACACAGCAAAGAAATCCCTCAAAGCTGCCGTCGTAGAGATACACGAGATCGGCATCGTGGAGCTTCCGGGTCGGTTTCGAGGCCGTCACAGTGCCTTGGCCAGACATCGCACCGCCTCCTCCCGAACCATCCGCTGCGCCGCACGGGGAGCAACGCCCTGCCCGATGAGCTGATCCACAGCCGGCGGGCTGAACATACTCAGCTGTTCCACTCCGCCGCTGAACACATTGGGGTCGATAAGAGCCCGGGTAATGTGCTCCCGTCCGGCCGTACCCCGGCCCGGGTGCGCCCCCGCAAAGCCCCGGCAGGTGATGAAGTATTGTGCCCGCTTGAGCACAACGCCCATCCGTTTGAGCTCGTCCAGCCCCAGCTGCGACTGCCGCCGGGCATCCCGGATGCGGCGTGCACTCTTGGGGCCGATGCCCGGCACCCGGAGCAGCATTTCAAAGGGTGCCCGGTTCACATCCACCGGAAACAGCCCATAATGCTGCACGGCCCAATTGCATTTGGGGTCCAGATAGGGGTTGAAATTGGGGTTGTCCTTATCCAGAATCTCGTCCGCCCGGAACTGGTAGAATCGCAGCAGCCAGTCGGCCTGATACAGCCGGTGCTCCCGCAGCAGGGGCGGTTTGGTATCCA
>CALDNF010000129.1 GCA_937917475.1 uncultured Faecalibacterium sp. | reverse complement strand
CCGTGCTCACCCATGTAGTCCTTGCCCAGAGCGTTCAGCTTGTCGCCCACCAGGTCGTAGACGTGGCGGCCATCGGCCAGCTTCTCATACTCAAAGTCCTTTGCACCGCCGTTGGAGGTACGGCAGAGGACGAACATACCCTTGCCCTGCTTCTCGGCATAGGGCAGATAGGGGCTGATGGAATCCAGACCCATGTAGGGAGCCAGCGTCACAAAATCAGCCTCAAAGTCACCGGTAAAGTGGCCCATAGCGTACATCTCGGCGGTCTTGGCAATGTCACCCCGCTTGATATCGGCGATGACCGGGATACCGGCCTCCCGGACAGCTTTCAGGGTCTCGGTGTAAGCACGCATCCCGTCCAGACCCAGAGACTCATAGTAAGCGATCTGCACCTTGTAGCAGCCAGCCACAGCCTTGGTGGCGTCGATGAGCTTTTTGTTGAAGCGGACGATGTTCTCGCCCTTGGACAGGGTGCTGTCCACAAAATCGGCAGGCAGGTAGCTGAAATCGGTATCCAGACCCACGCAGACCGGGCCCCGTGCCTCAACTGCCTCGTACAGCTTATCCATGTTCGTCATTGTCGTATCCTCCTGAATTCTCTTTTTCTATATAAAATAAGGTATCGGTCACTCAGCCTGATAGGTCAGCTTACCGCCCTTGACGGTAGCGTAAACCTTGCCGTACAGCTGCGCTCCATCGTAGGGGCAGTTGTGGGATTTGGAGTGGAGCTTGTCTTTGTCCACCACATAGGGGGTGTCCAGATCCACCAGCACAAAGTCCGCATCGTAGCCCGGCTCCAGCTGACCTTTGGCAAGGCCCAGAATCTCCGCCGGGCGGGTGCTCATCAGGTGGACCAGCAGTTCCAGCGGCAGTCCCTCCTCTTTGCAGAGCTTGGTGTAGCAGACGCCAAAGGCGGTCTCACTGCCCACCATGCCGGCCATGCCTTTCAGCTTGTCCTCTTCGGAGTGGGGTGCGTGGTCGGTGGCAATGGCGTCCACTACGCCGGTGCGGATGCCGTCAATGAGGGCCTGTACGTCGTCGGCCGTCCGGATGGGCGGGTTGACCCGATAATCGCAGGTCTCGTTGTTGAACCACAGGTGATGCGGGGTGACCTCGCAGGTCACCGGTGCTCCCCGCAGCTTTGCCATCTGGATGGCATCCAGAGCACCCCGGGTGGAAACATGGCACATATGGAGCTTGGTCTGGTAATACTCGCTGAGCCAGCAGTTCCGGACCGTTTCCAGATCCTCGGCCAGCCGGTAATCCCAAGGGCTGATTTCCATATCCTCTGCGTGGCTCATCACGGTGATATCCCGCTGGGTGCAGACGGCAAAAGCCTTTGCCATGGTGGCGTTGTCCTGCACGCCGTGGCCGTCCTCGGTGATGAACCTGACCGATGCGGGCAGAGTCTTGAGGTGGTCCAGCGTCTTTCCATCAAAATTCTCGGTGATGGAAACCGTCTGGTTCACATCGCACAGCCCCACCTCGGCAGCTTTCTGCTCCACCATGGCAGCCTGTGCCGCACTGGAACAGACCGGCTTTGTGTTGGGCATCAGATTCACGAAGGTATAGCCGCCGGCTGCTGCCGCCCGGCTTCCGGTCTCAATGTCTTCTTTGTATTCAAAACCCGGCGTCCGCCAATGGCAGTGCAGGTCTACAAAGGCAGGCAGAACCGTCAGCCCGCCCGCATCCAGAACCGTTTCGTTCTCTCCGGCCAGCGGGGCAAGATCCTGTCCCACCGCAGCGATTCTGCCATCTTTGACATAAAGCTCTGTGGGCCGGCCCTCGGCGTTTACAGCGTTCACAAGCAGCATAATATTACCTCCCGGTTCCGTGGTTTGTCAGCTTTTTGTGCCCCATAAGGGCAAAAAAAAACTTTTCCCCGCAAAGGGAAAAGCTCAACACATCAAAAAAGGAAACAACGACGCCACAGCAAAACCAGCAGCAAACCGATTTTTCAGTTTCATCCGCATTGCTTTTGCCTGCATGGTGCCGTCTCCTTTTCTTTTCAACTCATTTCGCTATATTTTATCATAGCGGCGCAAATTCTGTCAATGCTTCCACGCTTTTTTCTTTGTAAAAAGGTTTCTGTCGCCAAGCGCAGTTTTTTAGCTACTCTACCAAAAATCCGTCAAAATCCCCTCTTGCGGCGGGTTTTTCAAAAAAATCATCCACAATCCCTACTGTTTTACTGTACATTAAAGTTGCTCTGTGTTATTATAGTAACAAGAGAGCTGAGAGCCGCATACCTTTGGCGGCTGGCGAACCACGCAAAAGGGAGGGACCCCCCCATGGGTTTATTGGAAGACGCACGGAATATTCAGCGGAAAGACCCCGCCGCACGCAGCGTGCTGGAAGTCATTCTGCTGTATCCGGGTTTTCACATTCTGGTCTATCACCGCATCGCACACTGGCTGTATGAGCACAAGCACTTTTTTCTGGCCCGCTGGGTCAGCCAGCATGGACGGCACCGCACCGGCATCGAGATCCATCCCGGTGCCAAGATCGGCAAGTGTCTGTTCATCGACCATGGCATGGGCATCGTCTTTGGCGAGACCACCGAGATCGGCGACAACTGCACCATCTACCACGGCGTGACGCTGGGCGGCACCGGCAAAGACACCGGCAAGCGTCACCCCACACTGGGCAACAATGTCCTGATCGGCGCAGGCACCAAGGTGCTGGGCCCGGTCTATATCGGCGATAATGCACGCATCGGCGCAGGCAGCGTGGTGCTGCGCAACCTGCCCGCCAACTGTACCGCCGTGGGCGTACCCGCTGAGGTCGTTCGGATCAACAACAAGACCGTCAACCCCGCCGATGATCTGGATCAGCAGGATCTGCCGGATGTGGTGGCTCAGCGTCTGACCGAGCTCGACCGCCGGATCAGCGCACTGGAGAACCACAAGCAGGGCGATATTCCGCCCACCGCTGAGCAGATCGCACGGCACCAGCGATAAAACGAATCAAACACAAAAACAGGCGTACCGGAAGGCTTTTGAGCTTTTCCAGTACGCCTGTTTCATTTTCTTTATGCGCAGTCGCCGCTGCAAAGCTGCCGGACCTTCTGAGCCGCCGCCTGCACCAACTGTGCAATGGGCTGCTCGGGCACACCCACGATGTAGTTATCGCAGTGATTCATCGGCACCAGCACCCGCCGGGCTGTGCTCTGGCAGACTGCCATTGCCATCTCCGGAGTGATCTCCCCCATCAGCGCATCTGCAATGACAATGCCGATGGGCCCCACGATGATATCCGCCGTGCGGCAGTTGACCACCACGGCGTTCCCACCGGTGGCGGCACGGCGTGCTCCGGCCTTGAGCATGGCCGAAGCCGCAAGGCTGTTGGTGCCCACAGCCACCAGCTCTTCTTCCGGGCAGGCCGCTGCAATGGCCGCCACCAGCTGACGGCCCAGCCCGCCGCCCTGTCCGTCAATGACCAGGATTTTCATCAGAAGTCGATCTCCTCAAGGCGCAGCAGTGCGATGATATAGATCTTCAGGGCTTCCAGCAGCTTATCAATGGGAGCCGCCTCGTTGGCACCGTGCATCGGGCCGCCGAACTCGGGCAGCACCATGTCGTTGTGCTCCGGGCCAAAGCTGACCGCATAGGGGAAGTGACGGGCATAGGTGCCGCCGCCCATGGTAAAGGGAGTGGCATTCTCGCCGGTGACCTCATTGTAGGTTTCGATGCAGGCTTTGATGGCCGGGGTATCCGCCTCAATATAGAAAGGCTCCTCGGTCTTGGCATCCACCAGCTCCGCACCGGTGCCAATGGCAGCACGGATGCCCTCGGCGATCTTCTCACCGTTGGTGCATGTGGGGAAACGGCTGTCCATGGTCTGAACCATCCGGCCATCCTCCATATAGATGCGGCCGCCGATGATGGTCAGGGGGCCGAAGGGGCCGTCGGCACAGGCAATGCCCAGACCCTCGCCTGCGGTGGAGCTGTGCAGCTTCTTGACAGCTTCCAGATAGGCACGCTCTGCCTCATTGCACAGGCCGTTGTCCAGCAGATAATCCATCACCAGACCAATGGCGTTGACAGTGCCTGCGGGCATGGCAGCGTGGCCGGACTTGCCCCAGCCCCGGATCCGCACGCCGTTTCCTTCCGGCTCAAGGGTGATGTTGGGGGCATTTTTCAGCTTGGTGATGTCCGTCTCCACCAGTGCGCTGGCACGGTCAGGCACGGCATTGTTTGCAACACCGCCCTCAAACTCCTTGATGACGCCATTGCACACCGGGCTGACCAGCTTGCCCCGGAACTGGCCCTTTTCGCCGTTGCAAACCGGGAACTCGGCATCCGGAGTGAAGCAGAACACCGGAGCGGTATAATGCTTGAGATAGTACTCCACATCGCCCATGCCGGTCTCTTCGTTATCGCCGATGAGGGCACGGATGGGATACTTGAGGGACACGCCCTCCTCCTTGAGGAACTTCAGGGCATAAAGGGTCGCCACCATGGGGCCCTTGTCGTCTGCCACGCCCCGGCCCAGCAGCCAGTTGTCCTGAATCCGCATCTTGAAGGGGTCAGCAGACCAGCCGTTGCCCTCGGGCACCACGTCCACATGGCAGATGGTAGCCAGATATTTTTCCGGATCAGCACCGGCCAGCTCTGCGTAACCCATGTAGTTTTCGCAGTTGTGGGTAGCAAGGCCCATGCCTGCAGCCAGCTCAAGGGTTTTATCCAGCGCAGCCCGTGCGCCGGGGCCAAAGGGTGCGCCCTCTTCGGGGGCGGTCTCCACGCTGTTGATCGCCACAAGGGCTGCGATATCCTTCAGGAGCTGTTCTTTGTTCGCCGCAATAAATGCGTCGATCTTCTGGTTCAATGCCTGATCCATCTCAATAATCGTCCTTTCTTTGTCTGTAAAGACACATCGTTTTTCATTGTATCATATTTCAATGAGGAATTCCATGGTCATTTTATACGACAAAATTTTTCCGTTTTTGTCTTATCCCACTGCAAATAAGGCACTCACGGCCCCCAGCAGGCCCGCACTGGCAAGGCCCATAATGATGCCTGCCAGCAGCACGCCGCCCATGCAGGCTTTCAGAACATCCTTGAATTTCATATCCAGAATCGACCCCGCCAGCGTTCCGGTCCATGCGCCGGTGCCGGGCAGAGGGATGCCCACAAAGAGCAGCAGAGCCAATGGCAGGCCCCGGCCCGCCTTGGCTTCCAGTGCACGGCCGCCCTTTTCGCCCTTGACGATGCAGAACCGGCACAGCGGCCCAATGAGAGGCTTGTTGTAGCCCCAGATCAGGAACTTGCGGGCAAACAGATAAATGAAGGGCACCGGGATCATGTTGCCCACCACACAGATCAGATAGGTGGGCAGCACCGGCAGCCCCAGCCCCAGTCCTACCGGGATGGCCCCCCGCAGCTCAATGAGGGGAACCATCGAGATGAAAAATACCAGCAGATAGTTTTTGAGCATAGCAGACTCCTTTATTTGCAGTGTTTCTCAGAGGTCGATCTGAAGCTCCACCGGGCAGTGGTCAGAGCCAAAGATCTCGTTGTGGATCTCGGCGGCTTTGATCTTATCGACGATCCGTTTTGAGACAAGGAAATAGTCGATCCGCCACCCCGCATTTTTCTCCCGGGCATGGAAGCGGTAGCTCCACCAGCTGTACTTGACCTGTTCCGGGTGGAGCAGACGGAAGCTGTCGGCAAAGCCCGCCGCCAGCAGCTCGGTCATTTTGGCCCGCTCCTGATCGGTAAAGCCCGCACTCATCCGGTTGGTCTTTGCATTTTTGATGTCGATCTCCTCATGGGCCACATTCAGGTCACCGCAGAGGATCACCGGCTTTTTTGCGTCCAACGCCAGCAGGTAAGCCCGGAAATCATCTTCCCAAGTCATCCGGTAGTCCAGCCGTTTCAGGCCGTCCTGACTGTTGGGAGTGTAGCAGTTGACAAGGTAAAATCCCGGATATTCCAGCGTCAGTACCCGGCCCTCATGGTCATGCTGATCGATTCCAATGCCCTGCATCACGCTGAGAGGCGGCTGCTTACACCAGCAGGCCGTGCCGGAATAGCCTTTTTTTTCAGCGGAGTATGTATATTCTGTGTAGCCTTCGGGGGCAAAATCCGCCTGACCGGGCTGCATTTTGGTCTCCTGCACCGAGAAGATATCCGCATCCAGCGCAGCAAAGCTTGCGGCGAAATCATGGGTCAGGCAGGCCCGCAGGCCATTGACGTTCCAGCTGATGAGTTTCATATCCGTTGCTCCAATCTTATCTTATGCCTTATATTTTGTCTTCCATGCGCCGCTCTGGAATCTTGCCACAAAGCAGATTACCCGGCAGATCCAGTCCACCACCATGGCGATCCAGACACCCACGGCTCCCATGCCCATCCGCACGCCGATGATATAGCTGAATCCCAGCCGCCAGACCGCCATGCTGAGCACCGAAACGACCATGGTGAATTTCACATCGTTGGCGGCCCGCAGGGCATTGGGCAGCACAAACGACAGCGTCCACAGCAGGATGGCGCAGGCTGCATGGATGCGCACCAACAAAATGGCAAGCTCCATCGTCTCACCGGACAGCGCATAGATCCCCACCAGCGGACGGAGGAAGATCAGGATCGCACCGTTGGAAAGGCCCATTGCAATGTAGGACCACAGGGTTAATTTGCGGGTGTAATGGATGGCCTGTTCACTGTCGCCCGCACCCACACAGCGGCCCACCACAGTGATCATGGCAAGGCTCAGGGCCTTGCCGGGAATGACGCCCATGCCGTCCAGATTGTTTGCCACGGCGTTTGCAGCGATCTGCACTGTGCCGAAAGTGGAGATCATGCTCACCACCAGGATCCGTCCGGCCTCAAACAGACTGTTCTCAAACGCTGAGGGGATGCCGATGCCCAGGATGCGCTTTGTCATTCTGGCATCCAGACGGGTGGTCTTGGGAACGGTGATGGCGTTTCCCTTCTGGTAGCACTTGCGCAGAATAAGGGCTGCTGCCGCCACACGGGACACCACGCTGGGCCACGCCACGCCTTCCACGCCCATTTTCAGGCCAAAGATGCAGACGGCGTTGCCCACAATGTTGATCACATTCATCAGAAAGCTGATCTGCATGGAAATTTTGGAGTTGCCCATACTGCGGAACAAGGCCGCACCGCCGTTATACACCGCCAGAAACGGATAGCTCAGTGCAATGACCCGCAGATACAGCACGCTGGCATCCAGCACATCGGCATCAATGGCACCATAGCACAGCCGGATCATGGGCCGGGCCAGCACAAAGCAGAACGCCCCCACCAGCAGGCCGAACACACCGCTGAGCAGGATCAGCTGGCCGGAGCTCTTGTTGGCATTTTCCTGCTCCCTTGCGCCCAGAAACTGGCTGACCACCACAGCACCGCCGGTGGCAAGTGCCGCAAACAGCACGATGATCAGGTTGTTGATCATATCCACAAGGCTTACGCCCGAGATCGCCGCTTCGCCGCAGCGGGACACCATCATGGTATCTGCCATGCCCACGGTCACTTCCAGAAGCTGTTCCACCAGCAGCGGGCCGGTCAGCCGCAGCAGCTCCTTCTGGGTAAACAGAGGTTTGCGCCCGCCAAACAGCGGGCTGTTCCCTCTTGAGATGGTTTCGGTTTTCATTCACGCACTCCTTTTATAAAAGGCTCTATGACCTCATTTTAACATTCAGTATCATCTTAACACACCCGCCCCTGCTTGTAAAGAATCAGCCCCGGGCTTGTTTCAGCACTTTGCCTGCACAATAGGTTCCAAATTTGTGCGTTTCTCCAAAAGTGTAATTTTTCTGCGGTTTTGAGAATATTTTTTCAAAAAACGCTTGTATTTTTGGGGCAAACGTGATATCTTGTATCCAACAAGGGCGGTAACTTGGATACATCTTGCTTTTCCGGCCGTTCTTGTGTTTTCTTTCTTCATTTTTTTGCTATTTTCTTCATTTACCTTCTTATCATTTACCCTGCTGCCCCACCGTGGGGCAAAAAAGGCGATGACCCAACCTGCACCGGGTCATCGCCTTTTTTGTATTTCAGGATATATTTTTATTTTTTGTAGGTCAGGGCTTCAAAGGCCTGCCGTACATCGCCGGAAAAATACAGGGTGCCCAGCGCACAGACCGGTCCCTCGCCGCCCAGAGCCACCGCCCGGGCCACACCGGCTTCAATGCTCCCCGCAGCTTCGGCCGCAAAGCCGGCCTCCCGGATGCGCTGCGCCAGCGTCCGTGCCGGCATCGCCCGGGGCGTGTGTGCCGCCACGGTCACAAACTGCTTTGCCAGCGGCTCCAGCAGAGCCAGCATCTCGTCCACATCC
>CALDNF010000128.1 GCA_937917475.1 uncultured Faecalibacterium sp. | reverse complement strand
GTAGCGGCAGGCAACCATCTGTGCCAGACCGCAGGGTTCGCTCTTGGACGGCATGATAAATGCGTCTGCGCCTGCGTAGATCTCCTGCGACAGAGCCGGCTCGAAGCCGATGTAGGTGCCTACGCGGCCGGGATGGCGTGCACACAGGTCGGAGAAGAAGTTCTCGTACTGACCCTCGCCGCTGCCCAGAATGACCAGCTCAATGCCGCGGTCCACCAGACCATCCGCGATGCTCTGCACAAGGTCGAAGCCCTTCATGCCGACCATGCGGCTGACCATGCCGAAGACAGGGCTGCCGTCTTTGTTCAGGCCAAACTTATCCTGCAGTGCTTCCTTGCACTTGGCCTTGCCGGCCTCAAAGGTGTTGATGTCGTAGTTGGCGGGGATATTCTTGTCGGTAGCCGGGTTATTGGCTTCCATATCGATGCCGTTCAGAATGCCGCACAGCTTATACTGCTTCTCCCGCAGCAGGGCATCCAGACCGTAGCTGAACCAGGGATCCAGAATTTCCTGTGCGTAGGTGGGGCTGACGGTGGTGATCTTATCAGCGGTCTCAAAGGCACCCTTCATAAAGTTGGCGCAGCCGTCATACTCCACGATGTGCTGGTCACGGTGACCGATGCCGCAGGTATCCTCCAGAATATCGGTGCCGTACTTGCCCTGATAAGCAATATTGTGGATGGTGAAGATGGTCTTGATGCGGTTGAACTTATCCAGGTGGCGGTAGTACAGGTTCAGGTAGACAGGAACCAGAGCGGTCTGCCAGTCGTTGCAGTTGATGATATCGGGGGTAAAGTCGATGTAGAACAGGGTCTCCAGCACGGCACGGGAGAAGAAGGCGAAACGCTCGCCGTCATCGTAGAAGCCGTACAGACCACGACGCTTGAAGTAATACTCGTTGTCGAGGAAGTAATAGGTCACGCCGTTGACCTCAGCCTTGAACAGGCCGCAGTACTGGCTGCGCCAGCCCACGGGGACCGAGTAATTGGTGACATATTCCAGCTTGTCACGGAACTTCAGGTCTCCGTACAGGGGCATGATGACCCGGGCGTCCACGCCGTCCTTGACCAGAGCCTTGGGCAGAGAGCCTGCCACGTCTGCCAGACCACCGGACTTTGCAAAGGGGGTGGCTTCCGAAGCTGCATACAGGATCTTCATAGGATCGCTCCTTTCATAGCGGGGATGTATTCCCCTTCCATCTTTTTCACAGAAAGAGCGGGCGGAGGCGCAGAACGCCCCCGCCCCTCTTTAAGAGGGGCTACCGGGGAGGGAGCCGCCCCTGTGGAAAAGCATATCGGTCACACGGTCAGACTGTGTGGTTCTTCTGGACATAGACCGGGAAGCTCTCGGTGCCGGACAGCTTCTTGCCTGCGGTGATCCGGACATTCTTATCGGTCACGACGCAATCCAGCTGTGCATCGGCTTCCACGATGGTATCCTGCATCAGGACGCAGTTCTTGACCACAGCACCCTTCTTGACCTTGACGCCACGGAAGAGGACGCAGTTCTCAACGGTGCCCTCGATGATGCAGCCATCGGCCAGCAGAGACTTGCTGACGTTGGAGCCTGCGACATAACGGGTGGGGTTATCGTCACGGATCTTGGTGTAGATGGGGCTCTTCTTGGGGAACAGAGCATCCAGATTCTTCTCATCGATCAGCTTCAGGTTCTCGTCGAAGTAGCTCTTCATGTCGCAGATATGTGCAACATAGCCGGTGTACTCCACGCCGTGAACGTTCAGGATATTGACATTGTGGGCTAGAATATCCCGCTCAAAATAGATCAGGCCACGGGCGGTTGCATCCTTGACCAGCTTGATCAGGGTCTCACGCTCCAGAACATAGATGTTCAGATCCAGATTCTGGATGCCGGGGCGGTAATCGTTGAACAGCAGCTCCGTCACACGGCCGTCTTCGTCAACGGTCAGGGTGTAGTTATCATTCTTGCGGCCCTCGGGGATCTCCGTCTTCTGGTAAGCGATGGTCACATCGGCACCGCTGGCCTGATGTGCAGCCAGCAGAGCATTGAAGTCATAGTTGATGGCGATGTTGGCATCGCACATCACAACATACCTTTCCTTCTGGTTCTCGAGGAAGCTCAGGATGGAACTCAGAGCCTCAACACGGCCGGAATAGATGCGCACGCCCTTCTCAGCAAAGGGAGGGACGATGTTCAGGCCGCCGTGACGGCGTGCCATATCCCACTCACGGCCGGTGCCCAGATGGTCCATCAGAGAGTGGTAGTTCTTACGCACCACGATGGAAACATTGGAGATGCCGCAGTTGGCCATGCTGGACAGCATAAAGTCCACCATGCGGTAACGGCCTGCAAAGGGGATCGAAGCCATGGCACGCTCGGTGACCAGCTCCGGTACGGTGTTATCATAGCTGTTGGGGAAAATGATGCCCAACGCATTGTTGTTCTGGCTCAGCATACTTCCTCGCCCTCCTTGACGGATTCAAATACTTTGGCACCTTCCTTGACGGTTGCGCCTGCACCAATAGTCAGACCGGTGCCCACATGGGCGATGGGGCCGTCGCCGCCGATGGCTGCGCCTGCGCCCACCTTGACGCCCTCAGCCAGGATACAGCGTTTGACCACTGCGCCTGCCTTGACCACAACGTCATCCATCAGGACGGCATCTTCCACGGTTGCACCCTCTTCGACCACGACGCCTGCGCTCAGCACCGAGTGCTTGACATTGCCGTAGATCTTGCAGCCCTCGGTGATAAGGGAGTCCTGCACGACGGCACGGGGGCCGATCTTCTGGGCGGGCAGCACCGGGTTGCGACTGTAGATCTTCCACTTCTCATCGAAGATGTCGATGCCGGAATTCTCGGGGTCCAGAACCTCCATGTTGGCTTCCCACAGGCTGTCGATGGTGCCCACGTCACGCCAGTAGCCGTTGAAGTGGTATGCATACATCTTGCGGCCATCCCGCAGCAGGGCGGGGATGATGTTCATGCCGAAGTCGTTCTTGGAGTTGGGGTCTGCTTCGTCCTCTTCCAGATACTTCTTCAGGACGTCCCAGTTGAAGATGTAGATGCCCATGGATGCCAGATTGGACTTGGGCACCGGGGGCTTCTCCTGAAACTCGGTGATCTTGTCATCCTCGTCTGCGACCATCAGGCCGAAGCGGGAAGCTTCCTTCCAGTCAACTTCCATGACTGCCACAGAGAACTCTGCACCCTTCTCCTTGTGGAAGCGGAGGAAGTCGGCATAGTCCTGCTTGCAGATCTGGTCGCCGGACAGGATGATGACATATTCCGGGTCATAGTTATCGATGAAGCTGATATTCTGATAAATGGCGTTTGCCGTGCCCTTGTACCAGTCGGTGCCCTTTGCCTGCTCATAAGGGGGCAGGGTGTGCACGCCGCCGTACAGACGGTCCAGATCCCAGGGCTGGCCATTGCCGATGTACTCGTTCAGCTTCTGGGGCTGATACTGGGTTGCGATGCCAACGGTATCAATGTTGGAGTTGACGCAGTTGGACAGCGGGAAGTCCACGATGCGGTATTTGCCGCCGAAGGACACCGCCGGTTTTGCCGTTTTCTGTGTCAGCGCGTACAAACGCGAGCCACGTCCGCCGGCAAGGATCATTGCCACAATTTCTTTTGCCATAGCTTTATTCTCCCCTTTAAGCATTTCCTGGTTTTAGATGGAAATGGTTCAACAATGAAATGGTTCGGTCCCGGTCACTCTTTGGGCTCTGCAGTCTTTTTGGCTCGGGGCTTGCGGGTAGTCTTGGCGGGGGCCTTTTCCTCCGTCTTGGCCGGTTTGTCAGCCTTGGGCTTTGCTGCTTTCTTTGCAGGAACTTTTGCAGCCTTTGCAGGTTTCTCTGCCTTCTCGGCCTTTGCAGGCTTCTCCGCTTTTTCTGCCTTGGGCTTTGCGGTGCGCTTGGCAGGGGCTTTCTTCTCCTTTGCGGGAGCCTCCTCTGCCTTTGCGGCCTTGCGAGTGGTCTTTTTGACCGTCTTTTCTGCTTCTGCCGCCTTCTCTGCGGCGGTCTTGCGGGCAGCACGCTTGGTGGGAACCTCAAAGTAGAGTGTGCTCATGGGCGGCAGAGTAATAGTAATGCTCTGCTCAAAGCCATGGAGCGGCTTTTTCTTGGTGCGGACTGCCTTATTGTGCACAGTGCCACTGCCGCCGAACTCTGCGTCGTCGCTGTTCAGCACCTCTTTGTAAGTACCGGAGACCGGTGCGCCGAGGGTGTAGCCCTCCCGCAGGACCGGGTTGAAGTTGCAGACCACGAGGATCTGCTTGCCTGCCGCATCCTTGCGCAGGAAAGCCACCACGCTCTGCTGAGAATCGTCAGGGACGATCCACTGGAAGCCCTCCCAGCTGTAATCGATCTGCCAGAAAGCAGGATGATCCTTGTAGAACTTGTTCAGCGTCTTGACGTAGGTCTGCAGCTCGGTGTGCTTATCGTAGCCCAGCAGCATCCAGTCCAGCTGCTTTTCCTCGTTCCACTCGGTAAACTGACCGAACTCCTGACCCATGAACAGCAGCTTCTTGCCCGGGTGGGCCAGCATATAGCCGAAGAAGGTGCGCAGGTTTGCAAACTTGGCCTCATAATCGCCGGGCATCTTGTTGATCAGGCTGCCCTTGCCGTGCACCACCTCATCGTGGCTGATGGGCAGTACAAAGTTCTCGCTGAATGCATAGAAGAAGCTGAAGGTCACCTTGTTGTGGTTGCCGGCCCGGAAGAGCGGGTCGGTCTTCATGTAGCTGAGCATATCGTTCATCCAGCCCATGTTCCACTTGAAGTTGAAGCCCAGACCGCCGTCCGAGGCAGGTTTGGTGACCATGGGCCATGCAGTGGACTCCTCAGCGATCATGTACTTGTGGGGATGACGGCCCAGCACGGTGTTGTTCAGCTTGCGCAGGAACGCCACGGCCTCAAGATTCTCTTTGCCGCCGTCCTTGTTGGGCTCCCACTCGCCCTGCTTGCGGTTGTAATCCAGATAGAGCATGGATGCCACGGCATCCACCCGCAGACCGTCGATGTGGTACTGCTCCAGCCAGTACAGGGCACTGGAGATCAAAAAGCTCTGCACCTCACTGCGGCCGAAGTCGAACACCATGGTGCCCCACTCCTTGTGCTCGCCCCGCTTGGGGTTGGGGTCCTCGTAGCAGGGCTCACCGTCAAACTGATACAGGCCGAACTGATCCTTGGGGAAATGGGCAGGCACCCAGTCCATGATGACGCCGATACCGGCGGTGTGCAGCTTATCCACAAAGGCCATGAAGTCCTTCGGGGTGCCGTAGCGGCTGGTGGGGGCAAAATAGCCCGTGACCTGATAGCCCCAGCTGCCGTCAAAGGGATACTCCATCACCGGCAGCAATTCCACATGGGTATAGCCCATCTCGGTGATGTAGGGGATCAGCTCATCGGCCAGCTCGGAGTAATTATAGGGCAGGCCGCCCTCCTTCTGCTTCCAGCTTCCGGCGTGCATCTCGTAGATGTTCATCGGTCCGTTGATCACGTCCGCCTTCTTCTGGGCCTCCTGCCATGCTTTGTCGTGCCAGACAAAGCCGTTGAGGTCAAAGACCTTGCTGCCGTTGGACGGCCGGGTCTCAGCGTGGAATGCATAGGGGTCGGCCTTGTAGACCAGATCTCCCGCACGGGTGGTGACACAGTATTTGTAAACATCGAATTCCTTCATGCCCGGGATAAACAGCTCCCAGACCGAATCTCCGTCCACCTTGCGCATGGGATGACTGCCCGGCTTCCAGCTATTGAAGTCGCCCACAACACTGATGGCAACGGCATGGGGTGCCCAGACGCGGAAGACCACGCCCGACTCTCCGCCGCGCTGTTCGATGTGTGCGCCGAAATAGCGGTACGCCTCGCAGTTATTTCCCTGCTTGAACAGGTATACCGGCAGATCTGAAGGATTTCCGTTGATCTTTTCCTCAGTCGGTTTCATAAACAGCTCCTCCCCGTACAGGCTGCAAAGGGGCAGTCTGTACCTTTTACTCTCTTATATTAAAGATTTTTTGCACATTTTTCAAGGCTTTTTCCGGAAAATGTACCATAAACTTTTCGTCGATATTTTTCCGATATATACAACTTACCCAATTTTAGACAAGAAATATGGTCAATCCTGACAGTTTCTTGTCAAAAAAGAAACATCCGCCCCTTTTTTCGCTTATTTTGCGAAAGAAGAAGCGGATGCTCTTTTGCGTATTCGTTTTTAAGATCTCTGATTCAAAAACCGGTCTTTCCGGAAACAGTCACTCAGTTCACAACATAGACATTGACCTGAATGGCTCCGTTGATGACCGACTCGGCGTAGGTCTCATAGAACAGGTCCACAAGGATCTGACCATTCTGAAGTGCAATGCCGGTGTCAGTAGCCAGCGCATAGCCATACACGAAGCTGCCATCGGTGGAGGTGATATACAGCAGGGTGCCGTAAGGGATCACGCTGGGGTCCACGGCAACGGTGCCGTAACCCAGACCCAGACCCGAAGAGCCCTTGCCGCCCTTGGAGTAATAACCGGTGGCCTTGCCGGTCAGCACCTTCTTGTAGGAGCTGGGGGCATTGGTGGTGCCGTCCGGCCCGGTCAGGGGCGACACCGGAGCTCCTGCGCCATAGGTCTTGATGACATGGCTGGTAGGCTCCACGGTGGTAGTCACATCCACCACCGTGCTGTTTTCCAGTTCACCGTCCACATAACGGTCCCGGGTGGTAATGGTCTGCTCCCCATTGGAGCCGTGCTGCAGGGTGGTGGCACGGTTGGTGTTGCGGAAATAAAGGCTGGTGTAGACATAAGATGTCTCATAGGGGATGGCCTGCGTTTCCACACGGTCGTAGTAATCGACCCGGTGGACCACGATCTTGTCGCCCATGGAAACCGGCTGGTCCAGTGCGGGCTCGGTGTAGTCATCCGCATCCAGCGTGATGCCGGCACGGTTCAGTGCATCGGCAACGGTGCCGTAAAGCATGGAGACCGGATACTCCTGACCGTCGGCCTGAATGGTCACGGAGAAGACACGGTCGATGTTCAGGGAAGCCAGGCTGCCGCTGAACGCAGTGTAGTAGACTTTGTCCTGCTCTCCCTCGGCGGAAGCAGAAAGGCTTACCGCACGGGCTGCGCTGCCGGTGTTGGCAGCAGAAACAGTGGAAATGGTATTGGAGTCGGTGACGTAGGTCGGCCGCAGATTTGCGGCGGTCACGGTCAGCGTGAAACCAAGGCACACGACCATGACGCAGAACGCCAGCACTCGGGGAGAGACTGCACGGATGCAGTCAGACAAGGCTTTTTTAAATTTGACGGAAGCGATACGAGACAACTCCTCTCTTTTTACAGTTTGGAATACGCTGCGGACTTTCTTCCACGGTCCGCTTTTTGCACAGAGAAACTCGCTCTGTGCAGTCATTGCCCAAAGGGCGATTTCACTTCATTTGCGTGAAATTTATACGCTGCAACGTCTGTTGGTCCGTTGAGCGGGCATTATTTTAACAGACCAGGACCAATTTGTCAAATCTGAGTCAAGTCACTTGATAATTGCTTAACATAGTTTTTTGTGCATCTTGCACAGTGTTTTCCCGCAATTATTGGTTTTTCGGTCCTTTCTTTCCGATTTTTTCGCAAAAAAACAGCCTCTTTTATTCATAATCTTTTAACATTTAATTTTCATTTCTCCGCCGCCGCACAACCAGATTCTGGAACATTTCAGAGAAGACAAACTGTCCTTTTCCTGCTGTTTTTCGATAAAATCCGGGGCTAATTCAGAACCTTTTTTCAGACAAAAAACGGCCCGAATTACTCCCCAAAAATCACGTCCGGCAAAATGACGGAACTGCCAAAAGCAAAATAAATTTGACCGCACTTCCGCCCCGATGCACTCTGGGTTAAAATCAGTTCAGACAGCAGACAGAAAGGAGGTAAGAATGATGTCATTGGAAGTTTACTCCCTCACCCGGGAGGGAGAGAAAAAGCTGCGTGCGAATTTCCGGGTGCGGGAGTTTGCCTGTGCCGACGGCTCCGACCCGGTGTTTCTTGACAGCGAATTGACGGCCCTGCTGCAAGCGGTGCGGGACCATTTCGGCCGGGCCGTATCCATCACCAGCGGATACCGCACTGCCGCCCACAACGCTGCCCTGCCCCACG
>CALDNF010000127.1 GCA_937917475.1 uncultured Faecalibacterium sp. | reverse complement strand
CCTTCACCGAGAAGTACGAGGGCAGCACCGACGGCATGGTGCAGGTGTCCACCCATGCCGCCCGTGGCTTCATCCCCATGATGGAGCTTATCGA
Source organism: uncultured Faecalibacterium sp. (assembly GCA_937917475.1). Taxonomy (GTDB): domain Bacteria; phylum Bacillota; class Clostridia; order Oscillospirales; family Ruminococcaceae; genus Faecalibacterium. Next base: position 3,790 of record CALDNF010000127.1, on the reverse strand, counting down.
CCGGGAGAAGGAGCTGGCCCGTCTGAACAAGGAAAAAGCCAAGGCGGAAAAGGAACTGGCCATGTTCGAGAACCAGCTCAACAACCCCAAGTTCGTCGAGCGTGCCCCGGCGGCTCTGGTGGAAGAGATCCGCAATAAGCACGCCAAGAGTCAGGATAAGCTGGCCAACATCGAGCAGAGCATCAAGGCTCTGGGCTGATGTCCATGCAGGAACGTGAACGGGCAGAAAAGCCCTCCATCTGGCTGACCGCTGCACGGGTGCTTCTGCCCATAGCCCTCATCGCCTGTGTCGTTTTCATCTTCTCCAACTCCCTTGCCATCGGCACGGTGTCGGAGGGGAGCAGCGGCCGGGTGCTGGCCTTTCTTCAGCGGGTGCTCACCCGGCTGGGGATGCCGGATCTTGCAGGGCGGATCACCATGCACATGGTCCGCAAGGCGGCCCACTTCTGTGAGTATGCGCTGGAGGGCTTTCTCCTTCTGCTCTGCCTGCGGGTGTATCTCCACCGCTGGCAGCGGCACCTGTCCGGGGCCATGCTGCTGGGTCTGCTGACGGCTCTTGCGGATGAGACCATCCAGCTCTACTCCCCGGGGCGGAGCAGTCAGGTCATGGATGTCTGGATCGATTTTTCCGGCGTGCTGACCGGCATGGCTGTGGGCGCAGTCTTTGCTGCTCTGGCCACAGCCCTTGTGGGAGCCTTCTCCCGCCCCAAAATGCAACATCGAAACGAGGATTGACGGAATGACGATTGAACAGGCAAATCAGTATTTTGCATCTCTGCCCGAGGGCTTTGCCCCGGCGGAGCAGCTGCGTGAGGCCCTGCCCGGCAGCGCAGACCAGACGGCCTATGTGGGCGTTGCGGGTACAGCCGGCAAAACGGCGGTGGCACGCCTGCTGTCCGCCATCCTCAAAGCGGCAGGGTTTGTCACCGGCAGCTATCACGCCGGATGTGAACCTCTGTCTGCCCGCATCCGGGTCAATGGTGAGCCGGCAGACCCGGCCCTTCTGACCGGTGCGGCAGAAAAGCTTTCTGCGGCAAAGCCCCTGCCCAAGGCAGCGGCGGAGCTGGCGGCAGCGGTACACTGCTTTGCGCAGGCGGGCTGTAAGCTGGCTGTGGTGGAACTGCCGGACGCAGGTCTGGCGGCAGCTCTGCCCCGGATGCCGGTCTGCGCCGTGACGGCCATCGGCCCGGACGGTGTGAGCCGGTCGGTGGAGCGGTCTGCGGCTCTGGCGGCGGGTGTGATGCGGGAAAACTGCGTCTGCGTCACTGCTCCTGAGCAGCCCAAGGCAGCCCTCAGTGAACTCATCGTGGCGGCGGGCAAGGCCAACTGTGAGCTGGTGGTGCCCGACCCCGAGGATATCAGCTTCCTTGAGGCCGAAAAATTCACCAGCCAGATCGATTACGGCGGATATACCGTGCCGCTGGCCTTTCTGGGCCGTCATGCGGCAGGCAACGCCGCCGTGGCTGTGGAGCTGGCTCTTGCCCTCTGGCGCAAGGGCTATGAAGTCCCGGACGAAGCTATTCTGGAGGGCCTTGCCGCTGTGGAAAACCGCAGCAGCATCCGGGTGCTCTCCCAGAAACCCCTTGTCATTCTGGATGCCTGCCGCACTCCGCAGCAGGCAGCGGCACTGCTTCGTGTCCTGAACATGGCAAAAGTGCGGCACATGAGTGCGGTCATCGGCCTGTCGGACGAGGAGGGGGCCGAAGCATTCTTCTCGGCTCTGGAAAGCGGCCTGACACCCGAGGAGCAGAAGAAGGACAAGACCACCATGCCCGGCATGAGCGAGAACCCCTTTGATAAGGTGTTCCTTGTCACACCGCAGGGAGTGGACGATGCCCTGACCGAGGCTCTGCTGGAAAAGGCCCGGTACCATTTTGATGCCGAGCTCTGCGCAAGCCTTGCAGAAGCTGTAGCACAGGCCAAGGCCAACAGCCGCCGTGGTCTGCTGATCTGCGGCAGTGAAGAAATTGCGCTGGAAGCCGCAGAAGAGCTGGAAAACCGGTGAACGACAGGTTTCTCTAAAAAAAGATGAAGTGATCCCATACACTGAGAACAGGGTGTGTGGGATCACTTTTTTGTTTGAAAGGAAGGACAAGCCATGGCAGCTGTGACATTCAGTGCAGCGGATGATCTGCTGTACGCCTACCTGAGCGGGGAAATCGACCACGATGCGGCGCAGGATCTTCGCATCCAACTGGATGATGCCCTGCTCAACCGTACCCCAAGGATCCTGGTCCTGGATCTGGGCGGGGTGGGATTCATGGATTCCTCAGGGATCGGGCTGATCCTGGGGCGGCAGCGGTGTGCCCGGATGCTGGGCGGAAGCCTGAAAATCCAGCACGCTCCGGAACAGCTGCGGCGGGTGCTGCGGCTGGCAGGCATCCCCTGCACTGAGGATGCAGGAAACGAACAGGAGGTATGACTGATGAAAGCTGAAAATATGACAAGGATTCAATTTATGTCCCTCAGTGTCAACGAGGGCTATGCCCGGGGTGCAGCAGCGGCCTTTCTGGCCCGATATGATCCCACCGTGCCCCAATTGTCCGATATCAAAACAGCGGTGTCTGAGGCGGTGACCAACTGTATCGTCCACGCTTACCCCGACCATGTGGGGCCCATCACCATGACGGTGGCAGTCTACCCGGGCCGGGAAGTGCGGATCACCATTGCGGATAAAGGGGTGGGCATCCCCGATGTGACAAAAGCGATGGAGCCCCTCTTTACCACAGGCAATCCGGAAGAACGATCCGGACTGGGGTTTGCGGTGATGCAGAGCTTCATGGATAAGGTGAAGGTCAGCTCCCGGGTGGGCGGCGGCACCCGGGTCACGTTGATCAAACATCTGGCGGAGCGGGAGACGGCTGTATCTACATAATAAATAGAAGGAGCGGTCAGCATGACATCGGATAAGACCCGGCGAAGCCAGTTTATTGAAGAAAATCTTGGTCTGGTCCACGCTTGTGCCAGAAGATTCCGGGACAGGGGAATGGATTACGATGACCTTTACAGTGCAGGCTGTATGGGTCTGATCAAAGCCTATGACGGCTTCGATGAAGGAAGAGGCGTCTGTTTTTCCACCTATGCCGTGCCGGTGATCCTGGGCGAGATCAAAAAACAGTTCCGGGATGGCGGCACCGTCAAGGTAAGCCGCTCCTTAAAAGAGCTGGGAATTCGGATCAATGCGGCCCGGGAACATCACCTCAAGCTCTGCGGAAGTGAACCGACCCTTTTGCAGCTGGCCGAGGAATTGGGAGAAAGCGTGGAGAGCGTCAGCCTTGCCATTCAGGCTGCACAGCCTGCCATCAGTCTGACACCGGAGAACCGGGAAGGAGATGACCATCCGCTTGATGTGCCGGTAGACTCTCCAGAAGAAAAGCTGGCAGAACGGATCGGGCTGGAAGAGGTGATCGACAGTCTGCCGGAACAGGACAGACTTCTGATCCGCCTGCGGTTCTATGGCAGCCACACCCAGAGCGAGACCGCAAAAGTGCTCCATACGACGCAGGTGCAGGTCTCCCGGCGGGAACGGAAGATCCTGCAATGGATGCGGCTCCGGCTGCTGGAGGAGTGAACAGCGAAAAAACTTGAAAAAAATGTCAGAAAAGTGTTGACAGGAGTCAGGTGATGTGGTATTATACTTGAGCACCAAGTGCGGCGGCTGAGAATCACTTCTCAAGCCGATCAAAACTTAAAAATAAAGCTTGACAAAAAATCACATCTGTGATAAAATAATCAAGTCGCCGGTCGAATGGCTGGTGGTGCACAGGACCTTGAAAATTGAACAATATCG
>CALDNF010000126.1 GCA_937917475.1 uncultured Faecalibacterium sp. | reverse complement strand
CATCAGCGGGTGGTCACATTGAAGGATGGACGGATCATCTCGGATATTCCGGCATCCAAAGAGGAGGCGGTGCTGGTATGATGAAACCTTCTACCTTCTTCTTCCTCGTAGGCCGGGGCGTCCGCAATCTGGGCAAGCACTGGGCCATGACCCTTGCCTGCATCGCTTCCCTCAGCGTCTGCATGACCCTGAATACCTTTGCACAGCTGGTGGAAGTCAATGTGGACAGCATGGTGAACTATCTGGGCCAGCAGAATGAAATGGTGGTCTACGTGGACCCGGAAGCCGACGATGCCACCATCCAGTCGGTGGGAGCAGCCATTCAGGCTCTGCCCGGCATCAGCAATTTGCAGTATATGTCCAAAGAGGACGTGCTCAACCAGTACCGTGGGTACATGGCGGATTATGCCGTCCTGCTGGACGAGTTTGAGAATGACAACCCCTTCAAGGCCAACTACCGGGTCTCGCTGGCAGACCTGAGCCAGATGAAGGCCATGAGTGAGCAGATCGGGAAGATCAATGGCGTATACAGCGTCACGGCTCCCATCGAGATGACGGAGACCTTTGTGCAGATCCAGCGTGCCGTGACCAAAATTGGGCAGGGGGTGGTCCTTGTTCTGATGGCAGTCAGCATCATCACGGTGGGCAGCACCATCCGCCTGAGCGTTTTTGCCCGGCGGCGTGAGATCGAGATCATGAAGTATGTGGGTGCCACCAATGCGCTGGTCACCCTGCCGTTTGTCGTCGAGGGCCTGACCATGGGCCTGATCTCCGGCGGTATCACCGCCGCAGCAGGCATCGGCGGCTACTATTACATCGTGCAGGCTTCCAGCACGCTGGGCGGTCTATGGCAGTTGCTGATGGGAACGGCTCTTGTGCCGGTGGCCAACGTCTGGCCCACCATCCTGACCTACAGCCTGCTGGCTGGTGCGCTGGCCGGCGGCCTGGGCAGTATGTTCTCCATCCGGAAGCATCTGAATGTATAAGTGAAGGGAGGCCCTCTTGTGAGCAGCGCAAAACATTCCGCAGGCTTCCACCTGCATCTATTCCATCACCCCGCTCATGCAAAGCCCATGACCGGCACCTCCAAGGCTCTCCGTGCTGCCAGTGCCTTTCTGGCGGCGGCTCTCCTGATGCTCAGCGTCTCGGTCTACCCGGCCACGGCGGCTACCAGTATGTCCTCCCTCCAGAACCGGCTGAATAAGCTCTCCCAGTCCATCAATCAGCACAAAAAAGAGCTGTCGGACGCAAAAAAGAAGGAGCAGGCTGCAAAGCAGCTGGAATCGGAGCTGAAAGAAAAGGTCACGGTCATTCAGGGACAGATCGACGTGCTGAAATCCCAGATCGCCGAGGTGCAGAACAGCATCGGCGTCAAGGAGCAGCAGATCGCCGAAAAGGAAGCCGAGATCACCGAAAAGAAGGCAGAGATCGCCGAGAAGGAAGTGGAGATCGCCGACCAGTGGCAGGGCTTCAAGCAGCATATGGCTGCCATGCAGGAGCTGCGGGACGGCGGCAGCGTCGCCATGCTCTCGGCGGTCAATGACCTGTATGAGCTTCTGACTTTCAATGAGGTAATGCAGGACATCTCCCTCAAGGATACCGAGATTCTGGACAACATGAAGACCGCAAAGCAGAGCCTTGAGGATGACAAAACGGCTCTGGAAAACGATAAAACGGCTCTGGAAGCTGAGCGTGCCACCCTGCGGAGCAAAAAGAGTGAGCTGGATGCCCAGAACACCCAGATGCAGTCCAAGCAGAGCGAGCTGAATTCCAGCGTCAAGGAAGCCCAGATGAGTGCAGCCGAGGCCCAGAAGGCCCAGAAGGATGCGCAGGCCGCCATCGAGTCGGACGAGATGAACTATGAGGCCGTCAAGAAGGAGATTCAGAAACAGATCGCAGCAGCTGCGGCCAGCAAGCCGGAGCTGAGCTTCAGCGGCTTTATCTGCCCCCTCAAGAGCTATACCCGCATTTCCAGTGAGTATGGCTGGCGGAAAAATCCGGTCACCGGCGTGAACAAGCTCCATGCCGGCACCGACTTTGCGGCCCCGGCCGGTACGCCCATCTACGCAGCGGCCAGCGGTTATGTTCAGGTGGCAGGCTGGTCCAGCGGCGGTTACGGCAACTATGTCATCATCTATCACGGCAAAATGTCCGACGGCAATGCATACAGTACCCTGTACGGTCATATGCGTGCAGTGGCTACCTCTGCGGGCAAGTATGTCCAGCAGGGCGAGGTCATCGGCTATGTGGGCAGCACCGGCAACTCCACCGGCAACCACCTCCATCTCGAGGTGTGGAAGGGCGGCTCTAAGGCCAATGCTGTGAATCCTAGAGGTTATATTCCAATGAAGTAAGCGTTTTTGTATAAAAGGAGGCCCTTTGGCTTATGAACGATAACAAGCGCAAACGCCTGCTGCGGATCGGCTGCCTGCTGCTGGCAGGCGTGTTCCTGCTTTCCCTGCTGGGAAGCGTGGTCATGATGCTGCTGGCCTGACAGGAGGAAACGAAACCATGAATCGTAAAGTCTCTGTTGGAATGATGGTCACCATCGTCATTCTGGCCATCACCGTGACCTTTTCCATCACCATGCTGATGGCCATGCGGCTGTTTGACAGCACCGTGTCCAGCGTAAAGGAAAAGGAAAGTATGTATAATAAGATCGCTGAGGTGGACCGTTACGTCCGCAGCAACGATTACTATACCATCGACGAGTCCACCCTCTACGACCGCCTGACCGCAGGCTACCTGCTGGGTACCGGCGATAAGTATGCCCGCTACTACACCGCCAACGCCTATACCGAGCTGGTCAACACCCAGAACGGCACCTTGATGGGCATCGGCGTGGAACTGGGCATCAATCAGTCCGGCTATGCCAAGGTTACCAAAGTTTATGATGACTCTCCGGCTAAGGAAGCAGGCATCAAGGTGGGCGATTACATCACCGCTGTGGATGGGACTGAGGTCAAGAGCATGGTAAACGTGGACGCTGTGCAGACCCGCCTGCGGGGCGAGGCCGGAACCACGGTCAATGTGACCTGGCTGGACAGCGAGGCAGGGGAGCACACCGCTGACCTGACCCACTCCGGTTACACCTCCACTACGGTGGATTACCAGATGGTGCAGGGCAACGTGGGCTATATCAAGATCCGTCAGTTCGACGGTACCACCCCCAGTGAGCTGGATTACGCCATCCGTGCCCTGAACAGTCAGGGAGCTTTGAGTCTGGTCTTTGACCTGCGGGACAACGGCGGCGGTATTCTGGAAGACGCCCTCAGTTGCATTGACCTGATCGCTCCGGAAGGCACGCTTGCCTATGCGGAGGATAAGAACGGCAATCAGACCCTGCTGGGCAGCAGCGACGCCGAGACCTCTGTCAGTCTGCCCATCGTCTGTCTGGTCAACGGAAACACCGCCAGTGCGGCCGAGCTCTTTGCCAGCAGCCTGCGCACCCTGAATGGGGCCCGGCTGGTGGGTACCACCACCTTGGGCAAGGGCACTATCCAGAGCAGTCCCCAGCGTCTTTCCGACGGCAGTGCCGTGGTAGTCACGGTGGCAAAGCTGATCTGCGGCGACGGCTCCTGCTTTGACGGCACCGGCCTGACTGTGGATGTGGACCGTCCCCTCTCCACCGATGAACAGAATTCTTATTATGATTTTACCGTGGATACCGATCCGCAGATTCAGCGTGCTGTCAGCACGGCGCAGCAGCTCAGCGGCACTACCACCGTGAGCGGCGTGAACGAGGCTGCTTCCAACGAAACTGCCGACAGCACTCCCGCTGAGGGCGAGACCACAGAAGGGGAGACTGCTTCTTCCGAGAACGCCGAGCCCATTGCGGAATCTGTCGTCGAGAGCGCAGCGGAAAGCGAAGCTGCGTCCGGGGAGGAGAGCGCATCCAGCGCATCCTGACCCCGTAGCCTTCTATAAAAACGTTACTTGCATGAAAAAGGCCCCCGGTTCTGCCGGAGGCTCTTTTTGCCAGAAGAAAGGATGGAATCTATGCCGGAGCTCACCGACCTGTCTGTTATCCGGAATCTTTGCGAAAAATACGATTTTGCCCTCTCCAAGGGATTTGGGCAGAACTTTATCATCAATCCGGGCCTGCCGGGAAAGATCGTGGACGCCAGTGGCGTGGACAAGCGTTACGGTGTGATCGAGATCGGCCCCGGCATCGGTGTGCTGACCAAGGAGCTTGCCAAGCGTGCGGCCAAGGTAGTCTCCATCGAGGTGGACGAGCGTCTGCCGCCCCTGCTGGCTGAGACTATGGCTGGAGTGGATAATTTTAAGCTGGTTCTACAGGATGTATTGAAAGTGGATCTCAAGGCCCTTATCGCCGAGGAGTTCCCCGGGATGCCGGTGGCGGTCTGCGCCAACCTGCCCTATTATATTACCAGCCCCATCGTCATGAAGCTGCTGGGTGACCGCCTGCCCATCGAGAGCCTGACCGTCATGGTCCAGAAGGAAGCCGCCGACCGAGATCGGAAGAGCGTCGT
>CALDNF010000125.1 GCA_937917475.1 uncultured Faecalibacterium sp. | reverse complement strand
GCTGTAAGCAACGCCATTGACGGTAATATTGTAGTACTTCATGGAAGAATCCTCCTGAACAAAAATCAGTTCCTGTTTCGTTCTATCTTACGTTTCTGTACGTCCGAAAACTCTTACAGAGCCATGTTGCCGTGCTTCTTGGGCAGGCGGGCAGCACGCTTGGTGCTCAGCAGCTCCAGAGCAGCCACCACGCTTGCACGGGCGTTGGCAGCATCGCAGATCATGTCTGCTGCGCCGGTGGCCACAGCATTGGATGCACTGCACACCTCGGCAGCATAAGTAGCAGCCTTAGCGTTGGTGGCAGCGATGATGTTATCGGATGCGTCAATCTCCTCCTTGTACAGGACGGAGACTGCGGCATTAGGCTCCAGCGCGCTGACGGTGCAGCCGTTGACAGCGATCTTCAGATCGGCATTTGCCAGTGCGGTGTAGACCGGGCCCACAGCCTTGCCTGCGATCAGGCAGACCTTAGCGGTGGTAGCGTCGGCATAGGTAGCAGCCAGACGGGCAGCCTCACGGATGCCGCCTGCAATGTCATCGGTGGTGCTGGGAACAAAGCCCTTGGTATCCACGATGGTCAGCACAGGCACGCTGAAAGCGTCGCACAGGCGAACAAAGCGGGATGCCTTAGCCACGCAGTTGTGGCACAGGCTCTCGCCGGTGGCAACAATGCCCACGGCATTGCCGCCGATGGTGGCAAATGCGGTGTAGACATTTTTGCCGAAACCTGCATACATCTCCACTGCGCTGTCCTTATCAATGAGGGCAGCAGCAGCCTTTGCGGGAGCAGCACCGGCGGTGAGCACCTCTGCGGGCTGCTCAAACTCGAAGATGGCGGGGCCGGTGAGGTTGTTTGCAGGCAGCAGGCCCACAATGTGAGCAGCCTTCTCAGCTGCCTCCTCAGCGGTCGGGGCAACGATGGCAGCAACGCCAGCCTTTGCAGCTGCTGCTGCGGAACCGGCATCGGCGACCTTATCACCCTTTGCGGCAGAGGTAAACGGAGCCGTGAAGAACAGCTCTGCGCCCTCTGCCATGATGCAGACATCGGCATTGGCTGCGCTCAGTGCGCTGGTGCCGCCGCAGACGCCCAAAACCACTGCGACCTGAGGTACAACGCCGGACACCTTTGCGATGGCAGCGTTCAGCTTTGCGCTTGCGGTCAGGACATCCAGACCCTCTGCCAGCTTTGCACCGACAGAGTTGTAGAACGTGACCACAGGGCAGCCCGTCTGAGCTGCCACTTCCAGAACCTTGATGTTCTTTTCAACATCCTTGACAGTCACAGCCTCGCCGTTCTGATAAACAGCGTAGGCCTGCTGACCGGCCGCATAGCCGCAGGCTGCGCTTACTGCGCCGTCCGCAAACAGTGCGGTATACTCCCCGTCGTCGAAGAACTTGGCGAGGATTTCTCCTTTGTTACTCTTTGAAGCCATGGTAAGACCTCCTGCTTGTCTGTGTGAGCTTTCAAAATTAGATATATTATACCTTAAATTTTCTTGATTCTCAAGGGGCTGAGCCATTCCTTTTTTTCAGAGAAAGACACATTTCCCGGCAAATCGGCGAAACTTTCGGGCATAATGCTTATTTTTTCTTCCGCTGGGCAGCGGATGCATGGCCCACAGGGCCGCTGGGACGGCGGGAAGCCGCCTTGGACTGGAGAGCTGCAGAGCGGGTCTGCGCACGGCCCTTTGCGGCTGCCGCACGCAGGCCGGACACCTCAGCCTTGGTCAGTTCCCGGTATTTGCCGGGCTGCAGCATCCCCAGCTTGACCACGCCTTCGGCGTTCCGCTTCAGACGGATGACCTCAAGGCCCACAGTCTCGCACATCCGGCGGATCTCACGGTTCTTGCCCTCTTTCAGGGTCATCTCCATGACGGTGCGGCCCGGCTCGTCGGTGACCACATTGATGGCACAGGGCATCGTCTTGGTGCCGTCGTCCAGCACCACGCCGGAGCTCAGCTTGAGGATCTGTGCCTCGGTAGCCCGGGGCTGCACGGTGACCCGGTACAGCTTGGAGATGCCGCCCGAGGGATGCGTGACCGCCTGTGCAAAGGCACCGTCGTTGGTCATCAGCAGCAGGCCCTCGCTGTCCTTATCGAGACGGCCCACCGGATACAGCCGTGCCGGAATATCCGTGACCAGATCCATGACCGTTTTGCGGCCCAGCTCATCGCTGGCGGTGGTCACATAGCCCCGGGGCTTGTACAGGGCAAGATAATAGAGCTGCTGATCCTTCTTGATATAGATCCGCTGGTCGTCCACATGGAGCACATCCCGGTTGGGGTCCATCTTGTCGCCAACCTTGACCGGGTGGCCATTGACCTTGACCCGGCCCTCGGCGATGATCTGCTCTGCTGCACGGCGGGAGCACAGCCCCTGCTCGCTCATGATCTTCTGAATACGTTCTTCTGCCATAGTTTTCTCCTTGTGTGCCTCCCGGCACTCAAAACGCCCTTTGCGGGCTCAGGGTTTACTGAGGCTTGGCCTCGTCCGGGGCCGGAGCCTCCTCTTTTTTGAGCAATGCGCTGACCTTCTCCACCAGTTCGGGGATCATGGTCAGGGCACGATCAATGGTGTTGGAGCTGTCCGACAGCTGAATGGTGCGCACGCAGCCGTCCTTGATCACCAGAAATGCCACCGGCTGGATGTTCACGCCGGCGCCGGAGCCGCCGCCGAACAGATCCTTATTGGCGGAATTCTTGCCGTCAAAATCTGCGCCGCCGGATGCAAAGCCAAACGAAACTTTGGACACCGGCAGGATGGTGGTGCCGTCCTCGGTCGTGATGGGTTTGCCGATGATGGTGTTGGAATCCGTCATCTGGCGGATCTTGTCCATCGTGACGTTCATTAATCCTTGGATCGGATGCTCAGCCATAAAATAGGCCTCCTCTTGTTTTCAGATTTATCCGGGAACCCTCCCGGGAGCCTGCTTTCCTGCCCTTTTGAAGGGTGCAGGGGAAACGAACACACCATACGTTATTATTGTAACATATTTTAGACGAATACGTCCAGTACTTTTTCACGCCAGAATTCATAAAGTACCCGTACCGCAGCGGCAGCGATGAAAAATGCTCTTGCCGACACCCGGAAAGATACCCGATCTTCCACCGTGGGTTCTGCACTACCGAAGTCCGGCAGGATGCGCAGTTCCTTAAAATCAAGGTAAACGAACCGATCCAGCAGACCGAGAGCCGAATAAAGCCATCCGTTCAGTTTCCCATAATTCCGGGCCGCAGCAGCAGGGTCCTCTCCCCGCACGCCGAGGCAGACCCGGATCTTTGTGAACCGCAGAGCCCCGAACACTGCTTTAGTCAGCCGCCCTGCACCCTTTAATATGGTACAGACGATGTTCAGAGTCAGCTTTGCTTTTTCCCGAGGAGGTGTCGGCTTTTTTTTCGGTGCAGACTTTTTTGCCTTTTTCTCCTTTTTGGCTTTCTTCTTTTTTTCCGGCTTTTCCGGGGCCGGGTACTGGAGCACCGGGAAGGTGATCCCCAGCGCACCCGCCTTTATCGTCAGGGTGTCATGCTCCCAGCACACATCGGCGCAGAACGGAATGGTCAACATCAAAATCAGAAGCACCAGCACCGCCAACAGCAGGATGCCGATCGTCTTGAGCAAAAACAGCAGCAGACTGCCCATTGCAGCCAAAACCGACAGGCTCACGCTCATAGATTTGCCCCCTCTGCCGCTGTTTCATGCTCCTCCCGCACCGGCGGAAGGTCCGCAAGGCTGGACAGACCGAAAGCCCGCAGAAAGGCATCCGTTGTGCGAAAGCTTACCGGACGGCCCGGCAGGTCCAGACGGCCTGCTTCCTCGATCAGGCCCTTTTCCAGCAGTCCGGACACGCTGGACGAGGAGTCCACGCCCCGCACCTGTTCAATAAAAGCACGAGAAACCGGCTGATTGTAGGCAATGACCGTCAGCGTTTCCATGGCTGCGGGACCCAAAGGCACCGCCCGGCGGGCATCCAGCAGACGACGGACGCACTCCGCAAATTCATCCTTGGTCGCAAGCTGCCACCGGGTATCCAGATGCAGCAGACATAAGCCGCTGTCCTCCCGGGCGTAACGTGTCCGCAGAGCTTCCAGCGCATCTTCCACACTGGTCTGGGGCAGCTGCACCGCCTGTGCCAGTTTATCGACTCCCACCGGCTCTCCGGCTGCAAACAGCATTGCCTCCACCGAGGCACGGATCTGTTTCTGGTTCATTTTGTCTCCTTTGTCCGTTCGGTACGGCCCCGGCGGAGGGTCATCCGTCCTTCTTCGTCCAACTCGATCCGCCCGCCTCGCACCAGCTCCAGCAGAGCCAGAAAAGTAGCCACATTGGTACTCCGGCTCTGGCGGTGGGAAAACAGCTGTCCCATTCGCTCAAGCTTTTCTGCACCTGCGGTAAGCAGACGCCGGAGGATGAATACCACCCGGCTGCTCACCGATACCACCGGTGCAGAGACCAGCGGCTCAAACTGTTCTTTCGTCGGCTCCCGACGGATGGAAGTGCGCCCCATCAGGGCCTGCCAGCAGTCCGCCAGCATCTGCGGCGAGTGATGAAGTGTATAGGTATTGTCCCACTCCACTTCCAACGGGCGACGGGTAAAGCGGCAGAACTGCTCCCCCCGCTGCCGCAGTTTTGCAGCCATCCGGCGGCACTGATCGTACTCGATGAGCTGGCCGGTCAGTTCTTCTTTCATCCGCTCGCCTTCTTCGCTGCGGGGCAGCAGCAGGTAGCTTTTCATCTCCACCAGATGTGCCGCCATTTCAATGAAGCTGCTGGCGATCTCCGGGTCTTCCGCCTGCGCCGCTTCCACCGTGCGGGTATACTGATCGATGAGGGTCAGGATGGGGATGTTGTGCAGGTCCATCTTATGTTTGGCCACAAGAGCCAGCAATAATTCCAGCGGGCCCTCAAAATCTTCCAGCCGGAAGGTCAGCTCCCCTGCCATCAGACCACCGCCCCCATCCCGGCATAATAGATGGAATAGGCGATCTTATCAATGTACTGAGTTCCCAGATCCAGTAAATCCCAGACAACATTGTTCATTGTGCTGAGCGGGCCATCCAAAAAGCCCAGATAGACTGCCGCCAGTATGGCGATCATGATGAATCGCTCATACCGCATGATGCCGAAATAGATCCGCTCCGGCAGCACAGCCAGCAAAATGCGGCTGCCGTCCAGCGGCGGCACCGGGATCAGATTGAACACCGCAAGACCTACGTCCATGGAAACAAGAAACTGCAGGAAGCGGGCTGCAAAGATGGTCATATCGTTGACCGGTGCCCAATAATACATCAGCTTCCAAATTATCATGCCCAAGTATGCCAGCAGCAGATTGGCCACCGGCCCTGCCAGAGCAGTGAGAGCCATGCCCCATTTGGGATTTTTAAAATTGCGGGGATCGGTGGATACCGGTTTTGCCCAGCCCACGCCCACAAAGATCATGCAAAGGGTACCCCAGAGGTCAAAGTGGCGGAACGGATTCAGTGAGAGCCGCCCCTCCCGCTTGGCCGTGGGGTCGCCCAGCAGCCACGCCGCCAATGCGTGCCCCGCCTCATGGAATGGGATAGCAATGGCGGTGACCAGTGCCCGGATGAGATAATAAATTCCCTGTGAGGTCATGTTGTTCTCCTGTCTGGTTGGATTTGATACTTTTTTATTGTACTATTTTTGAAAGCTTTAGGCAAGAGGGCAGCTGTAACGCAAAAAAATCCCACAAAATTCAAAAATACCCTTGCTTTTTTACTCCGGGTCTGGTAAAATAGTCAAGCTGATTATTTTGAATTCCTTACTTCACTGCTAGGAGGTGCAAGTACCATGGCTAAGTGTGAATGCTGCGGCAAGGGTGTTACCTTTGGTATTAAGGTCTCTCACTCTCATCGCCGTTCCAACCGTACCTGGAAGCCGAATGTCCGTCGTGTCAAGGCGGTCGTGGAGGGTTCTCCCAAGTATATCTACGCATGCTCTCGTTGCCTGCGCGCTGGCAAAGTTACCCGCGCTGTCTAAGCTGCTGCGTATTGCCGGTCACTTTGTCGAGTGACCGGTTTTTTTGTTATCATTTTTCAGGAGGAGATCACCATGGCACTGCCCAACGACCCTGTGATGCTTCTGAGCGTCATAAACCTGAAGCTTCGCGATTTCTATTCAAGCCTTGATGCGCTCTGCGACGATCTGTACGAGGACAAAACCGCCCTGTGCGCAAAGCTTTCTGCCATCGGGTACACTTACGACCCGCAACGCAACCAGTTTGTGTAAGGAGGATGGATCATGGAAGGAACCTATTATAAAGAGTGGAGCCCGGTACTGGGCCGGGAGATGGAGTTCAAAGTCTACGGTCACAGCGGCGTGCCGGTGCTGGCCCTGCCTGCCCGGGGCGGCCGTTTTTACGATTGGGAGAACTCCGGTACCGTGGATGCTGCTGCTTCCCTGCTGAATTCCGGCAAGATGCAGCTTTTTTGTGCTGACAGCATCGATGCCGAGAGCCTGCTTGCGGGCAACGCCTCTCCCCGCCGCAAAGCGGAACTGCAGGAAAAATATTTCAATTACCTGACCGTGGAGCTTGCCGCCCGCATCCGGGAGCTGAACGCCCCCTCTGTACCGGAGGACGAAGCTTCCGCTAAAAAGGACGAAGCTTCCGCCAAAAAGACAGAGCCGGTCAGGCTCTGGTGTGCCGGCATCGACACGGGTGCCTATCAGGCTGTCAACTGCCGTCTCCGTCGTCCGGAAGTCTTCGCCGGTGCCATCGGCCTGTCCGGCATCTATGATGTGAGCCGCTTCTTCGGCCCTGCCGATGGGGACGACCTCATCCTCCGGAACAGCCCACTGGCCGCACTGCACACCGATGGGCTGCTGGACAACTCTCTGCTGGCCAAGGCCGACGAAAATTCCCTCTTCCTCTGCGTTGGTCAGGGCGGCTACGAGGACGAAGCTCTTGCGGACACCAAGGCACTCAGTTCTGCGTTGGAAGAGCAGGGCCTGCCCGCCCACATCGAAATCTGGGGCGGCGATGTTTCTCATGACTGGTACTGGTGGAACAAGCAGTTCGGGATGTTCGCCCAGCGGCTGTTTGACTAAAAGAACGGAGGTACGCTATGCCTGAATTCATCATTGGTGCACGAGGCCACGATTTCGGCCGTCACGACCCGGACACCCTGTTTTCTTCCATCGGGAATGCGGGTTTCCGCTGCACACAGCTGGCCTACACCAAGGCCATTGAGGGCGTAAAGAGCTACGCCGATGTTACGGATGAGCTGGTTGCTGCAACGCAGGCCGCTGTGGCAAAGAGTGGCGTTTCCATTGCCGTGGATGGCACCTATGTGGAGCTGAGCTACGCCGACGAGGACCGCCGGAAAGCCGAAGTTGCTAAAGTTCTGAGCCAGATCCCGGTAGCCAAAGCCTTGAACGCCGGATGCATGGGCAGCGAGACCACCAACATGGCAAAGCAGCCCGGTGTTTCCCGGAAAGAAGCGCAGGAAGCTTTGCTCCGGAGCCTGAGCGAGATCCTGCCAGCCTGCGAAGAGCAGGGTGTGCTGTTCGCCGTGGAGTGCGTTTACTACCACGCCATGAATACCCCCGAGGCGGTAAAAATGGTTCTGGACACCATCGCCAGCCCCAACCTGCGGATCCTCTGTGATCTTGCCAACTATGTCGGCCCGGAAGATGCTTCACTGGATGCACAGCGTCGCATCTGGGACAAGGTGGGCAGCTGGTACGGCGACAAAATTGCCGCTGTCCATTTCAAGGGCCAGAATTTCAAGCCCGACAGAACGCTCTACTCCACCAGCCTTGAGGATTCCTGCGTAGACTATGCCGGCGGCTTTGCCATGCTGCGGCAGATGCCGCAGGCTTCCATTCCTGTTCTCCGGGAAGAGGCCGTTCCTGCCCGTTCCGCCAGTGATATTTCCTTCATGAAACAGTTTGCATATTGATCTTTTCTCCCGGTATCGGGCAAAAATCGAATAACCAACCGTTCGAGCTGCAATTTTCTGATTGCAGCTCTTTTTCTATGCTTTTTAAGTTCTTCTCCTTGCGTTCACAGAAAATTAACATTTGAAATTGCAATTCCTACTTGTACAGTGGGACAAACTGTGCTAAAATCAAGCCGTTGAGAATACCCCTTACGGGTAGTATGTAAATTAATCGCTTTGAACTGGAAAGGAGCCCGATCCTATGTCCGAGTTACAACACGAAACCTCCTGCGAGGAAGCTGTCTGTCCCCACTGCGCTGCCGATGCAGAAACTACACAGCCCGCCGCTGAAAGCTGCTGCCGTCACAAAAAGCGGACCGAAGCGGAATATCGCCGCCTTATCAACCGTCTGAGCCGGATCGAAGGTCAGGTACGGGGCATCCGGGGCATGGTGGAAAAAGACGTCTACTGCACCGATGTTCTGGTGCAGGTAGCCGCCGTCAACTCCGCCCTGAACAGCTTTACCAAAGAACTGCTGGGCCAGCACATCCGCACCTGTGTGGCGGATGACCTGCGGCAGGGCAATGAGGAAAAACTGGACGAGCTGCTCTGGCTCCTGTCCAAACTCATGAAATGACCCTTTCCGGGGTATCCTGACCCCAAGGCATCTCACTGGTTCCGATTTGGAGGAATAGCACAATGGAACAATACAATGTAACCGGCATGAGCTGCGCCGCCTGCTCTGCCCGGGTGGAAAAGGCGGTCAAAAAGGTGCCGGGCGTTACAAGCTGCTCGGTGAGCCTGCTGACCAACTCAATGGGCGTGGAGGGCACTGCTTCCTCCGCTGCCATCATTCAGGCGGTACAGGACGCAGGCTATGGCGCAAGCCCAAAAACCGCCGGGCCTGCAAAAACAGACACCAACGCTGAGCTTGACGCTCTGGCAGACCATGAGACCCCCAAGCTCAAACGGCGGCTCATTGCGTCCATCGGCTTTCTGGCTGTGCTGATGTACTTCTCCATGGGGCACATGATGTGGGGCTGGCCCCTTCCCCACTGGTTCGATGGCAACCACATTGCCATGGGTCTGGTCCAGCTGCTGCTGGCGGGCATCATCATGGTCATCAACCAGAAATTTTTCATCAGCGGCTTCAAGGGCCTTATCCACGGTGCACCCAACATGGACACTCTGGTAGCGTTGGGCTCCATGGCAAGCTTTGTCTGGAGCACCTACGCCCTCTTTGCCATGACCGATGCACAGCTCCACGGCAATGACGAGATGGTCATGCACTATATGATGGAGTTCTACTTTGAATCTGCGGCCATGATCCTGACCCTCATTACCGTGGGCAAGATGCTGGAAGCACGCTCCAAAGGCAAAACCACCGACGCCCTCAAGAGTCTGATGAAGCTGGCCCCCAAGACCGCTACTCTGGTGCGGGAGGGTGCCGAAGTCACCGTTCCCATTGAGCAGGTGCAGAAGGGCGATGTATTTGTGGTCCGCCCCGGTGGAAACATCCCGGTGGACGGCATCGTGCTGGAAGGCAGCAGTGCTGTCAACGAAAGCGCACTGACCGGCGAGAGTATCCCGGTGGACAAAGCTGAGGGCGACAAAGTTTCCGCCGCTACCACCAACCAGTCCGGCTTCCTGCGTTGTCGGGCAACCCGGGTGGGTGAGGACACTACCCTTTCCCAGATCATCAAAATGGTCAGCGATGCCGCCGCTACCAAGGCCCCCATTGCAAAGATCGCCGACACCGTATCCGGATTCTTTGTACCGGCGGTCATTTCCATTGCCGTGCTCACCACCATCGTCTGGCTACTGCTGGGCCGGGAGCTGGGCTATGCACTGGCCCGGGGCATCTCGGTTCTGGTCATCAGCTGCCCCGTGCGCTGGGCCTTGCCACCCCGGTAGCCATCATGGTAGGCAAC
>CALDNF010000124.1 GCA_937917475.1 uncultured Faecalibacterium sp. | reverse complement strand
ACAAAAATAATCCGAACTTGTTTCCGATAGGAGATGGGTTCGGATTATTTGTTTTTTATGATTTTTGCAAAGTTTATTATCGGAACGCAGTATAGACATCATGCTTGACAACTGAATTGTGAGGCGACGCTCTCCTCCTGTAGCCATTCCAAATGCTCTGGAAATTATGCTTCAAAATCTTGGATACATTAGTCTTTTTTATGGCATGGTGCCGGATATAATTCCTTCCCGGATAAATTTCAGGTGTTTCATTCCATATTGGAATCAATACATCAAAAGCTCCATCGATTTTTCGGGCTTTTCACCCCAGAAGTTTTGTAGTATGATGAAGAAACGGAATGAAAAACGTCACAATGCGTTCCAAATCATACCCAAAACATTGGTATCTGGAAGGGAAAGGCGGAAATCGGTTTTATGGACGAAAAAGATTTTGAATTGCTGGATATTCTCGATGTGACCCGGAACATCACCCACGCCGCAGACAAGCTTTATATGACGCAGTCTGCTCTCTCCAAACGGATCAAATCCATTGAACAGGAATTGGGCGTGGACATTCTGCTCCGGTCCCGGCAGGGCATCCGCTTTACCCCCGAGGGCGAAAAGGTGCTGGAACACAGCCGTGCCGCCCTGCGGGAGATGGAAAAGCTGCGCCGTGGGCTGGATGCCATGCGGGGCGAGGTCTGCGGCACCCTCAAGGCCGGTATTTCGGTCAATTTCTCTTATTACCGCCTGCCGGACATCCTGACCGAATACCACACCCGCTATCCCCGGGTCCGGCTGGACATCGCCACCGGACACAGCCGGGAACTCTACCAGAAGATGCTGGACAGCAGCCTGGACATTGCTGTGCTGAGGGGCGAATATCCCTGGGACGGCACGCAGTTCCTTCTGTCGCAGGAGAATATCTGCCTCATCCATGCCCGCAAGTTTGAGGGCGTTCCCCTCTCCGATTATCTCTACATCGACCATCACACCGATGTTTCTCTCGGCGCACAGATGGCCCGCTGGCGGTATGAAAACGGCATTACCAGCGACGCTGGAAACTTTGTGGTGGACAACATCACCGCCTGTCTTGAGATGGTTCAGCGGGGGCTGGGCTGGGCCCTGCTGCCCGAGATCGCACTTGACGGATTCGACGGCTGCATCCGCCCCTGTACCTTTGAGAACGGCGAGCCTTTCGTCCGGCGCACTTCCATCTTCTGCCAGCGGGACGCCGCCGCTCTGCCGCAGGTTCAGCTGTTCATGGACCTGCTGAAACAACGACGCTGAAAGGAGCTTTGCACCATGGAACAAACCGTTTCTCTGATCGAAATGCTGGACGCCCGGGAGCGGCGTGCCCAGCGTCAGCAGGCCCTTCTGACGCAATATCACACCACCCTTGTCTGCTTCACCATGAATATCGCAGGCCCGGTCAAGATCAGTCCTCTCATCCGGCGGGGCTTTGCCCGGGGCCGGGAGCTGCTGGAACGCCAGCTGACCCGCTGCCGCATCGCCGTACTGCATCAGGAAGTCTACCGGGAACCCACCGGATGCGAAGCCTTCTATGTGCTGGATGCCGCCCCGCTGGAAGTCAAAAAGCTGACCACTCTTGTGGAGGATGCAAGCCCTCTGGGGCGGCTGTTTGATATGGATGTCCTCTGCCCCGACGGCCGGAAGGTGGACCGGGAAGAGCTGCAGCTTGAGGGACGCCGCTGCCTGATCTGCGGCGGGCCTGCAAAAGCCTGCAGCAGCCGCCGCATCCACACGGTGGCCGAATTACAGGAGAAGACCACCGATATCCTGACGGACACAATGAACGCTCTGGACGCTTCCACCGCTGCCCAGCAGGCTGTGCGGGCCCTGCTCTACGAAGTGACCACCACTCCAAAACCCGGTCTTGTGGACCGGCGGAACAGCGGCAGCCATACCGACATGGATGTATTCACCTTCATGAACAGTGCAGCTTCTCTGGTGCCTTATTTTGAAGCCTGCACCCGGCTGGGCCGGGAAACTGCCCACTCTCCTGCTGTTGAGACCTTTGCGGCCCTGCGGCCTCTGGGCTGCGAAGCCGAGGGCGAGATGCTGGCTGCCACCCACGGTGTCAACACCCACAAGGGAGCCATCTTCTCCATGGGCATCGTCTGCGCCGCTCTGGGGCGGCTGGACCGCTCTCTCTGGGCAGATCCCGCCCGGGTCGCCGCCGAGGCCGCTGCCATGACAGCCGGGCTCACTGAGGCGGATTTTGCGGCAGTCACAGCCGAAAACGCCGTGACTGCCGGGCAGAAACTTTACGTCCAATATGGCATCACCGGGGTCCGGGGACAGGTGGAAGCCGGTCTGCCCGCCGTGCTGGACTACGGCCTGCCCGCCCTTCGGCAGGGCCTTGCTCTCGGATATGACATCAATCGTGCTGGCTGCGGGGCCCTGTTGGCCATTCTGGCTCACAGCACCGACACCAACATCATTGCCCGGTCCAGCCGGGAGCGTCAGCTTGCCCTGACCGAAGAGCTGAACGCTCTGCTGGCCTCTGCCCCCTACCCCGACGAAAAAACGCTGGCGGAGCTGGATGACCGGTTCATTGCCGAAAATCTTTCCCCCGGCGGCAGTGCCGACCTGCTGGCCCTGACTTATCTGCTCTATTTCTTCCAAACGGAGGTCCTTGAAGATGTCTGAATACACCCTCGCTCAGGTTTCCCCCAGCGATAAAAGCGTTCTGGCGCAGGTAGACGCCCTGCTGGCACAGGAGGGCATCCGCCGGGACGGCAATCTGGACTACATCTGTGCCATGTTTGACGAGGAGTACAACGTCATCGGCACCGGAAGCTGCTTTGGCAATACCCTGCGTTGCTTTGCGGTCAGCAGTGCGCATCAGGGCGAGGGACTGCTGAACCAGATCATCACCCACCTCATTGAGGTGCAGTGCGCCCGGGGCAACCTGCACCTGTTCCTGTACACCAAGGTGAAAAGTGCAAAATTCTTCGGTGATCTGGGTTTTTATGAGATCGCCCGGGTGGAGGACACGCTGGTGTTCATGGAAAACCGCCGGGATGGTTTTTCCAGCTATCTCCGCCAACTGGAAAAGACCCGCACGGAAGGAAAGTCCGCTGCCCTGGTCATGAACGCAAACCCCTTCACGCTGGGGCATCAGTACCTTGTGGAGACCGCTGCCGCCGCCTGCGATACCCTGCACCTTTTTGTGGTCAGCGAGGATGCCAGTCTCGTTCCCTTTGCGATCCGCAAAAAGTTGGTGGCAGAGGGCGTGGCCCATCTGCCCAATGTAGTGCTGCACGACAGCGGCCCCTACATCATCTCCAACGCCACCTTCCCCAGCTACTTTTTGAAGGACGAAGCCGCCGTTATCGACGGCCATGCCCGGCTGGATCTGGCAGTGTTTACCAAAATTGCCGCTGTGCTGAACATCACCGCCCGGTATGTGGGGGAGGAGCCCACCAGTCAGGTCACCGGCCTGTACAACCAGATCATGTGTGAACAGCTGCCTAAGGTGGGCATCGACTGCATCGTGGTGCCCCGCAAACAGGCTAACGGCAGAGCCATCAGTGCCTCCACCGTCCGCCAGTGCCTGCAAAACGGCGATTGGGCCGCTTTGGAGACCCTGCTGCCCCAAACCAGCCTCGCCTACTTCCGCAGCCCGGAAGCTGCCCCTGTACTGGACCGCATCCGCCGCTCCGGAAATGTGGTGCATTATTGAGTGCAATTGTTTTGAAAGGAGTGTTGCATCATGACAGAAGTTTTCCGAATCCATGGTGATAACATTGTGGAATGTGAACGCATCGCCTCACGCATCCTAAATGAAACCTCTCCCACATTCGTTAAAGAATCGCTATTATCGCCTTCTACCATCGTTTATCATATATGCTTTGAATACCTAGGGCAGCATTTTGAATGGCAGCTAGAATTGCTTCCCGGTTTCAACAAAGCAGGCCGCAGAAGATGGGAAAGCAATATTTTTACCTGCCTGAGAAGCAACGGCAGCTTTCTTGATGAAACTCCAGATGCTATTGTTACCCATATTGAAACCGGACAAGAAACAATTCTTTATGCAGTTGAATTTTGCAGCGCACTGCAGGCCGGAAATCAGGCATGGCAACGAAGTGGTCGAGCTTTTTCCACAGGACGTACCGGGTGTCCTTATTTGTACATTGTGGATTTTGTAAAATACGAATTGAACAGCCATACTCGTGAGAGAAAGGCCCTTCGTTTTCCCAATCCAGCTGTCCCCTACAGTTATATCAGTTTTTCCAGAAACAGTGGCAATTTTTCTGCACAGATTTACATTCGTTCGGAAGAATTTGACAAGCAGTCTGACCCTTCCTTGAGAAGCTTTGATGAAAACAATTTTGCAGGAGCAGAGCTTTCTCGTTATATCGTCAAGCGGATGTGTGGTTTTGATACCACTGCTGAAGAAAAATTCATCCTTCAGAAAAATTTCAATGTAGTACTGTTTTTAGCCGGTCTCTCTCGCTCTGCCACAAATTTCACACCGGAACAGTGGAACCGTTTATATGTCTCCCATCAGGATATTATTCGCTTTTCGTTAGAAAATTCCACTTTTTGTTTCCGAAAAAAGATTGCAGCAAAGGGACATCACGGCAATTCACTCGCTTTTCTTCGTTTGGTTTCACAGCTCAGTGTTGGGTTGGCATCTCAGGACCTTCCATTTGGAATTATTCCTGCTGCAAACCGAAGAAAACTTGCGGACGGAATACACAGTCTTTATCCCACTTATCACATCGCCATTCTTGACCAAATTGCTTCGGGTCATGCAGACTTGATTCTCTGCATGATAAAAGGTTTTAAGCCCAGAGGCGATGACAACCGACCTGACCGGGGAATCCTACCCTTGGTCGCAATGCTCACGTCTTCTGAAAGCGAAGTGATGACCTATATTTACGGACCTGTTCTGGAGCAAAATTTCAATACTCTGCTTTCAAATCCGGAACATCTTGCCGCCACGAACGGCTTTTGGCGTTCCGTCCTTGCGCTCAGCAACTTTGTCGCACTTGACGTTCCGGTAATTGCCTCTCATCCTCATGATGCAGAAATTCTTTTGAACACTTCCGCATTAAGAGAGCATTATATCACGCAGCATCCTCATTCAAATAAACTGACACAAAACGCTTTTTCCAGCATTCCACAGTCCTTCCATGAGGACGATGTGGATACCGGAATTCACTTCCTATTTTCTCACCTGCTTCGCAGCGTCTGCTTTGAAGGAATGTGCAATCCCCCCGGCGGTGATTGGAGCGGACTATCCGTTCTCTACCAAAACCGTGAGGTTCGTTGGCTATCTCTGCCTCGTGTCAGCGAAGAAATTAATGGAAAACGTCCTGATCATGTATTGGAACTGTTTGGATTATTCGACCGCCCAGTACTACTTTCCATCGAATCTAAAGAGCGTTCCTCCGATCTAGAAGCAGGCGTCGGTGATGGCCTTATCAACTACATCCGCCATCTCATGAAATATATTCCCAGTGCAGAGCGAATGGTTTTCCCTCACCACAATCACACCTCAGGTTATGGCATTGCCAACTATATCTATCATGTCATAAAATATGTTCCCGGTGCAGAGCGAACCGCTCTCCCTTCTCCTTGTTCAGAACCATGGGATCACTCCGACTCTCCTGTTGATTCCAAGGCATTTGAAATAATTTCTGCCGCCGCCTATCTGCGGAAAGATGCACAGCCAAATCACATTGTTTTAAAACACAGCCACTGCGATATGTTGCTCATCATGGAACCTACTGAACATGGCTGGAACATTGAAATCGTCCCCGCAACTCCTGCTGCAAAAACTTTGAAAAAGTGCATCTGCTATGAGATGAACAAAATTGGTTCCGATTCTATCACCGTTTTCTGAATCACCAGTTCAGATACAGGGACTCAAGCACCTGTAGATTTTCTTTATCCATTACTTTCTTAAAGCTTGAATTGCCTGAGGGAATAAACTCATGACGTTTGTACAATTCCTTTGGCAATTCAACCGTAAAATCATCCTCTCCTCTGATTCCATCAAAGGACAGCATATATTTAATTTCTTTCCGATTCAGCTGTTCCAGATAAACAAGGAATTCATCAAAATCAATTGTTCCATAATAACGACCCTTCGTATGAAAATACGGAGGGTCTAAATATATTAAATCTCCTTTTTTTGCTTTTTCCGTTGTAACTCTATAATCTTCCGCCGCAAATTCCACTCTCTGGATATGCTCAGACCAATCTAGAATGATTTTTTTCAAACTGTCCGGAGCAATCCCTGGGCGTGTGTGATGCAGAGAGTTATTAAAATCCCCCTCCGCATTAAAGCGGATCAAGCCATTGACGCAAGTTCTGGACAGAAACAAAAGGTCTTCCGGAGAATGGCTTCTGTTAAAATCATCTCGTATTTCATAGTACGCCGTATACCCCTCCGTTTGCAGTCTTGTCCAGCGTAGCCTATACGCTTCCGATAGTTGGATTGGGTGTTTTTTAATCTCATTCCACAAATCCACCAACGGAGTACAGATGTCTCCGCAAACGGCATTGGACGGATTTATCGCATAGAGCATCGAACCTCCACCAAGGAACGGTTCATAGTACCGGTCAAATTTCTCCGGCAGGTATTCTTTTATCTTGGCAGATTGACTGCGTTTGCTGCCGCTCCACTTAATAACTGGTTTAAACATTTTAGTCCTCCGTAGATACTTCCTCGGTTTCGATCAGAATTTCATGAGGCTCCATATCCAAATAGTTACACAGCCGAATAAATGCTGCTGACAATGGCGATTTTCCGTTGATATATTCATAAATTGTGGGTTTAGATACGCCGGACTTTACTGCCAGTTCGTTAATCGTTTTGATATCCAAATCAATCATTTTTTTGCGAAGCTCTTTTTCATTGAGGATCAGGCTTTTCATTTTGCTGCCTCACTTTCAAACTGGCTTAAGCTTAGCTGTCCCAGCTGATCTTCATTTTCCTCAGCATGATTCAGACGTTCCACTGCAATATCGCAGTAAGAACGGTCAAGTTCAATGCCAATATACCTTCTCCCCGTCATTTTAGCAGCAACGCACTCGCTTCCAGATCCCGAAAACGGCGTAAGTACCGCATCGCCTTCTCGGGAAGCCAGCTTAATCATACGCTTCAGAATTCGGATCGGCTTTTGGGTCGGATGCTTGCCATATGCGATTTCGCTCTTATCTTTGTTATTCGAGATATCCCATACCGTTCGCATTTGCTTTCCGGGTGTTTTTAAACTGTCATAGGAGAAATCACCGTTTTTTGAATACTCATAATCAAAATAGTACTCCCGTTTCTTTCCTCCCTTATTGCACCACAGAATCGTTTCGTGGCTGGCCGTCAGCCTTCTTCCCGCTAAATTCGGAAAAGCATTTCGTTTGTACCATACGACCTCATTGATGATTTCAATTCCAAGTATCTGGCAGGTCACATTGATAATACCAATATTGTGATATGTTCCAAAAATCCACATGGAACCCGTCGGTTTCAGGATTCGTCTCGCCTCTGTCAGCCAAGCCTTTGTAAATTCCATATAAGCTTCCAGCGTAAAGTCATCCCATTCCTGCATGACTTTATTCCAGTTTCCGCCCATTCCCTGAAGCTCAACGCTGTTGTCCCATTTCCACTCTCCGCCTTTTGAAAGATTGTACGGCGGGTCAGCAATAATCAAGTCGATACATGAGTCCGGCAGCTTCCTCATTTCAGCTACGCACTCACCGTGAATAATCGTGTTGATCGGCAATGTATTCATCATACGTATCCTCCCTTGCTTATAAAATATAGCATATCGCCCTCGGAAAGTCAATATTTATTAACAAAAAGTAAAAATTATTTTACTATTTCAAATTACAAAAAGGCCCTGACTTTTTACGGTCAGAGCCTTTTTCACTGGATATTACTGCCTATAGTTTCTTACTGCGCAACCATAATGACCACTGTCACAAACGGTACGTCGTAGGTTGCAAAGCCGATTTTGGTCAGCTTCTTATCGTTCTTGCCGTTGTAGGTCTTGATCTCATTTGCAAAGAAGTCAGCCGCAGCACTGGTGGTGTTCTGATCACCATTAAAACCAACGTTCAGCTTCACAGCAGGAGCACTGACGCTGACTGCAAACTTCATATTGTCGGTAATGCCGGCCTTTTTGTAGATCTCATTGACCTTGGCTTCCGCAGTCTTGGGATCTTTTGCCATATCAATGAGCTGGAAAGGTCCGAGCTTCTTGATCTCTTTGATGATGGTCTCGGCAGTCTTCTGCGTTGCTTCGTCCACAGCCACGCCGCTGGAGGCACCCAGCTTACCGGCAACCTCAGAGCCATACTGTTTTGCCGACTTGCCGCAGCCGGTCAGAACGGTGAGGGCCAGTACGCAGACCAGCATTGCCGCAATGATTTTTTTCAGATTTTTCATGAGAGAAACTCCTTTCGATTCGGTTCCTTTTGCAATACCTCGCAGCGGTTGCTGCTCAAGTTATTTCAACCTTATTGCATTTTCAGCTATTTGTCAAGGAGCCGCAGGACTTTTCAGCCTTTTTTCCAAAGGGCTTCTGTCCGGATTGTGCACTTTGCCCAAGGCTTCCGAATCAGGCAGTAGGGTTCCAAACCATACCCAGCTGTTCCAGCTGCCCGATCCGTTCCGGGGTCAGCTTTGGATCGGCGGCAGCATAACATTCCCGCATCCGGCGCACCCAGTCGCCCAGACAAAAGCCGTCTGCGGTCTTATAATTCACCGGTACCAGCAGATTGCCGTTCTCGTCCCGGTAATGCTCGGCACGGCGGACGGCAGAAAGCCACTTGGCCTCCCGGGCATCCCACTGCATCCCGATCTCATCCAGCAGGCGGATGTGTTCCGGCGTGACCTGGAACGAATCCGGCCGGTTCTTGCGGGCTGCACGGAGGTTGGAGATCCAGACACCCAGACGCAAGCCGGTCTCATCCACATAAGTGGCAGGAACCAGCAGATCCCCCTGCCGCCGTGCATAGACACAGGCCCGGCGGTAATTCCGCTGCCAGTTTTTGTCCCGCTGCGAGTGCCGCCTCTGCCGGACGCTCTCGCCGCTGCGGGAAAATTCCTCTTTAAAGAGCAGCTTCAATGCCTTGCGCTGATCCGCCGTGAGGGAGCTGTCGCTCTGCCGCAGCCTCTGCCGCTGCCGGGCAAGCCAGCTGCCCAGCCACACACCATCCTCTGAGCGATACTGGCTGGTCATCAACATGCCGTGGTGCTCTTCCTTATATTTACGCACCAGTTCATACCGCTGCATCCAGGGGTCGCCCCGGGACCAGATCATCCCGATCTGATTCAGCTGCTCGATCCGCTCCGGGGTCAGCCGTGCGCTGCTGCGCTTCGGATTCTGGAACGCATACCGCTGACGGAAGACCCATTTACCCAGCAGAATACCGCTTTTATCCACATATTCGGCAGGCACATCCAGATCACCGTGTTCTTCATAATACCGCTTTGCTGCCTCATAGGATAACTGCCATTTGAGATCGTTCCGGTTTGCCCACTCCACACCGATGACCTCGAGCCGCTGAATCTGCTCCGGCGTCAGCTCACCGTTTTTGTGGGCAGCACGCTGGCTGCCCAGCCAGATCCCCAACGGAACACCATCCGGCGTAACATACTTGATCGGCACTTCCAGATTTCCGTGCTCCAGATAATATCGGGCCGCTGCGGCGTAATTCTGTTCCCAAAGATTGCTGACAGTATCCCATACCATACCAAGGGCCTGCAGCCGCTCCACCCGGTCTGCACTCAGGTTTCCCGTCAGATACCGCTGCCGGTTGTAGACGATCCACTCACCCAGCGCAAAGCCATCCTTATCCTTGTACCGCACCGGAACCATCAGATCTCCATGCTCATCCCGGTATTTCCGGGCCGCTGCGCAGCCTTTTTCCCAAGCAAGGACCAGCCGTTTTCTCCACACGATGCCCAGCTTATCCAGCCGGGCGATCTGTTCTTCCGTCAGCCGCCCGGCCCTCCGCCCGGCACGGATCTGCCTCTGGATCTCCAGCCAGCGGCCCAGCGGCAGGCCGTCCTCCGTCTGATACGAGCGGGGCAGCTCCAGCCCCTTTTGGGTGGCAGCACAGGTTTTGGCAGCTGCATAATACTGCTCCCAGCTGGCCTCCAGCCCACGGCGCAGCTTGCGGAAAAGCTGATTGCTCTGCCGCAAGGGATCCCGAAGCGAAAACTCTGCCGGTTTGCCTCCCATCCGGTCCACCACAGCTTCATACTCCCGGCGCAGATCCAGAATGTTGGCCAGACTCTCGAAGGAGTTGATAAAATCGATCACCGGTATATTTTTTCCGCCGGAAGCCAATGCACGGCAGAGCATCTGCCGGAAGACTCTCTCATCTGAGCTCTCCCGCAGAAGGATCACACCGTCCAGTTCCGGGATACGCAGCTGGGCATCCGGGGCGTTCCGGTACACCAGCAGCCGGACGCCGGGCTTCTCGTCCGCCCTGAATTCATTCAGAGCAGCACTGCCCGGCAGTGCATCCTCACCGACACTGTAAATTCGGGCGGGATGTCCCTCCCGGCTGGCTCTCCGCTCCAGCTGTGGCAGGCAGTGCTCCATCCAGTCCTCGTTTTCATAGAGGACCAGATACCTTCCGTCCCGGTTGGCCAGTGCGTTCATCGATTGCAGGGCCGCCGTCTCCGCCTGCTGTACCGCACAGCTCAGATCATTGTACAGCTGTTCGTTGGGATCCGGACGTCCGGGGATCCGCAGGTTCTTCACCCGGGCCCGCAGCTCGGCCAGAACACTCTGGCTGGACCAGAACAACGGCAAACAAGGCTGCGGCACCGGCAGAGCCTTTTCTGCCATGGCTTCGGTCATGCTCCTGCGGAACACCACTGCGCCCTGAAAAAGGTCTTCGGCACTGCGGCAAGGCTGCTCCGGGCTGTCTGCTTCGGTAAGGCCCAGCATTTTGACTTTGGGACAGAGGCTCAGCAGCCGGGCCACACTATTGTTCCAGCACTCCGGCCCGATCTCATGATAAGAATCCAGAATCAGGTACACCGGGCGCAGCTCCGCCAGTGCGACCCACTGCTCCTGCGTCAGCATCATCAATTCCTGACAGGAATACAGGTGGGCTTTGGGCAGCATCCGGCCCTCGGCTTCGTACTGACGCAGCCGGAGCCGCAGCGGGCCCGGCACCAGCCAGAAGATCACATCGTCGGAATGGTCCTCCAACAGTTTCCACGCCAGATCACCCTTGTCCGTTCCGGTGGGCTGAATGACAGCTGCTCGACCCATCGCATCGATCCGTTCCGCTGCAGCAGCATACGCCGCCGCAGCGGTTCCGTATAGTTGTGTTCCCATTTCTTATCCCTCTTACCTAAAAAATGCCGACGAGCCGCCTTTCCAAAAAAGTCTGGACTGCGTCATTTCGTACCGGACGCCGCATTGCGTACCACGTTTGACTTAACCCTGTGTTCCACGTTTTCGGATCACATTAATTCACTCTTTGAATTTATCACATTCGTTTCTTTTTTGTCAAGATTTCTGCGCAAATTTATCCTAAAAATCGGCACGTTGATAAGTTTTCTCTTTTTTAGATATAGACTTTTTGTTTCTCCGAGGGTATACTACCTTTAAGAACGATGCGGCAAAGGAGTTGTTTTTTTGACAGATCGAGTCTTTACGGTCTCGCAGATGCGCCCTATCCGGGATGCCATGACCGTTTCCCGCCCGGCAAATCTTGGGAAAGAAGTTCCCGTGACATGGTTCTCCATGGGTGCCGGGACTTCCATCACACCGGAGTATTACGACTGTACCACTCTGTACCTGACCGCCGAAGGCAGCGGCGAATTCATTCTGGGCGAGGATGGCCATTCCGTCACCGTCACCCCGGATACCCTGCTTCTCGTCCCGCCGAAAATGCTGTGCGGCAGCAAAACCGCCAGCGGATTGCTCTATACTGAAGTCATTTTGAAAAAGGAGAATGTTACTATGAATAGCATCATCAAATCAGGCCAGCCCACCGAACTGAAGGATCTCATCTCTTACGAAGAGGGCAGCATTGCAAACCTTGATATCGTCCACGCTGACAATATGAAGTTTGTCCTGATGGCTTTTGATGAGGGCACCGGCCTGACCCCGCATCGTGCACCCGGCAACGCCATCCTGACTGCACTGGAAGGCAAGGCCATCATCGGCTACGAGGGCAAGGATTACGAGCTGACCGCAGGCCAGAGCTTCCGCTTTGACAAGAATGGTCTGCACAGCGTCACTGCGCAGGGCAAGTTCAAAATGAGCCTGCTGCTGGTACTGGAATGATCGTCCGGAAAGGAATTTTCCATGTCAAACGCAAAAAATAAAAACATTCTGGTCTGCCTGCCTACTACGGAAGCTCAGCGCACAGCCTTGCAGGCTGCTGCACCGGACGGCAATTTCCGCTTTACTGACACGAGCACCGTGACCGATGCCAACGCCGTGTGGGCAGACCTCATTCTTGGTAATGTACCGGTATCGCTCATCCGACAAAACGACCATCTGGAATGGTTCCAGTCCAACTCTGCCGGGCCTAACGAGTATCTGGCCGAGGGCATTTTACCCGCAGGCTGCGTGGTGACCAACGCCACCGGTGCCTACGGCCTGTCCATCAGCGAGTGGATGCTGGGAA